>JBKJLJ010001016.1:0-3162 GCA_046597015.1 Bryobacteraceae bacterium | reverse complement strand
GAAGGCTAGGCTGCCGAAGCCGCAAAAAGCGTCCGTCAGGAACTCGCGTCGATTGCGCGTGGGTTTGGAGTGGTTGCTCATTGGACGTACAAAAAATCATTCGCCGCGAACAAAGCGAGCGTAAACTCGCGCAGCGGGTTGCTGGCTAAGAATCGGGCCGATGCCTCCCGCTCTTTACTTACCGGCGGCCGATTGAACACGAGTTCAAACGCCGTTTCAATCTGTTTCTCCCGGTTCAACTTGCTCAGCCGTTCCGCCAAAGCCACCGAAGCCTGCCGTGTCAACGGGCCATTCAAAAGCTCCAACGCCTGCGGCGCGTGCGTACTGCTCTCCCGCCGCGCACAGCTCAACAGCGTATCCGGCGAATCAAAAACTTCCATAAACGGCATCCGCATATTCCGCTTCTGAAAGAGGTAGATGCTGCGGCGATTATGCTGCGCCACGTCCGGCGTCACCGCCCATTGGTCGGGCTTGTAAAGCAGGTTCACCAGTTCCGGTTCAATCGGCGCAATCACGCTCGGGCCGAAGCGCGTCGGGTTCAACAATCCCGCCGCCTGCAACATCGCGTCCCGCATCTCCTCGGCTTCCAACCGCCGCCGGCTGAAGTTCCACAGGAAACGGTTCCGCGGGTCTTTCTCCTTCACTAACGCACTCGGCTGCGCAATCGACGACTGCCGGTACGCCTGGCTCAACACCATCATCCGGTGCATCGGCTTCATCCGAAACCCGCCCTTCACAAACTCATTCGCCAACCAATCCAGCAATTCTGGATGCGTCGGCCGCGTGCCCATCCGGCCGAAGTCGTTCGGCGTGGCGACGATCCCCGCCCCGAAGTGGCTCATCCAAATCCGGTTCACCATCACTCGCGCCGTCAGCGGATTCGCTGGGTCGGCAATCCACGCCGCCAACTTCCGCCGCGGCTGCGCAATCGCCTCGCCCCATTCCGGCGCGTCGTCGGGCAGCAATACCCCTAACGGCCGCATACCTACCTTCGTAGTCGGCTGGTCGCTTGAACCGCGCTCCAAAACATGTACGGGATGGTAGAGGTTCGGCTCGCTCTTCACCGTCTTCAGCTCAGGTAACGGTTCGGGAAGCTGCTTCTCTTTTACCCCGATAATCTGCTCAATCTTCGCCTTATCCGGCCCCGCCGCCGCCTTCAACTCCTTCTTCAAATCCACAAGCTCTTTCTTCAATACATCGGTCCGCTTCTGCCAGTCCGCCTTTTCGGCCTCCGTTGACATCGGCAGATCCAGATGTTCGGTCGTCGCAAAGAATCCCTGAATCCGGTAGTAATCCGTATGCCGAATCGGATCAAACTTATGGTCGTGGCAACGCGCGCAACCCAGCGTCACCCCCAAAAATGCCGAGCCCACCACATTGGTCATCTCGGTCATAATCTCGTTGCGAATGTAAGCCTTGTCCTGGTTGCCCGCGTTTTTCCGATAGGGTCCCAACCGATTAAAACTCGCTGCCACCTGCATTTCGCGGCTCGCCGGATCAATCTCATCCCCCGCCAGTTGCTCGGTCAAAAACTGGTCGTACGGCTTGTCCGCCGCAAACGATCGAATCACATAATCCCGATACTGCCACGCCTCGCTCCGATGCGTGTCGTATTCAAACCCATCGCTTTCGGCAAACCGTACCACGTCCAGCCAATGCCGCGCCTGCCGTTCCGCATACTCCGGCGAAGCGAGTAACCGGTCCACCAAAGTCTCATAAGCCTGCGGCGATTGATCTCCCAAAAACGCCTGCATAGCCTCCGGCGTCGGCGGCAACCCCGTCAAATCCAGATACACCCGCCGCCCCAGCGTTCCCCGATCCGCCGGCGGCGCCATCGTCAAACCCTGCTCCCCCAGCCGCTTCAAAACGAACCCATCAATCGAACCGTTCGGTGCCACCACCCGCGGCCGAAACGCCCAATGGTTCCGCTCCGCGGCGCTATACTTACCCCCGGAGCCATCGGCGGCCAGCGCGATACAACAAAGAGCAGCCCAGCTGATCCAGCGAAACGGAATGTCAAACCGAGATGTCATGCCTACCCTTAGCCTAATCCAGTCCAGGTCTGGCGAACAGTTGCGTGGTTCGTAGCGCTGAGTGTCTTCGCGGCACCCCATCAGCCGCCCGGTTACCAGCCCCTTTTGCGGGCCGGATTGGCTCAAGTCGAACCAGCCCTGGACGAAACTTTTTTAATGCTATCACAGCTGGAATCGCGGCCCGGCTGGAGCCACCTCCCCACGTCGTTTTCGGCGCCGCCGTCCTGCGAAAAGTTCGTCCAAAACATCCGGAACGAGTCGATTTCGACAGAGAACGGCAGCGCCAGCTAGGTTTCCTCGATCGTCTGAACCAACTCTACTGGGGCCCTTTCGAAGGCCAGCCGAAGGTAGGCCTGGACTACACGAAACTGACTTACCGCTACAGCGGCCGAGACTTCCGCCGGACTGACGTCGGCGGCAACGTCCTCCGCGACATTCTTCTTTAGCCCAGATCGCCCATAGCGGCCCGACTTCAGCAAGCCATTCGTTCCTCCCGGCCATCGCCAACTCGGCCCAGACGATTGTGCGAATCAATGAAATAGGCTACTATTTCGCCATGTCGACATCACTCCAGGGCGTGCCAAGTCTCTCGCGCCTCGCTTTGCTAACAGCTCTCAGTAGCGTGTCGTTTGCTCAGTTCGACAGTGCCGAAGTGCTGGGCACAATCCGCGACGCAACAGCGGCCGCCGTCGTCCGAGCCAACGTCACCCTGACCAATCAGGACACCGGCATCGCCGTGAAAACCGAGACCCGTGAGGATGGCAGCTTCATCTTTACGAACGTGAAAATCGGAACCTATCAGCTCGCCGCTGAGGCCCAGGGGTTCTCCCGAGCAGTGGCAAAGAACATTGCGATCAGCGTAAACGCCCGCCAGCGAGTGGATCTCGCGTTGCAGGTTGGCGCTGTCACCGAGTCGGTGGAAGTTACCGATGCCGCGACCCTGTTGCAAACCGATTCGAGTGATCGGGGACAAGTTGTTCGCGCCACCCAAATCGTCGAGATTCCACTAAACGGCCGCGCCTACTCAGACCTTGCTTTGCTTTCGCCCGGGGTGCTCCGTACCCCTCTCGCCAACTCCGGAACCCCCCGGGAAGGCGCCTTCTCCATCAACGGATTGCGCAGCACTTAC
>JBKJLJ010000862.1:0-3995 GCA_046597015.1 Bryobacteraceae bacterium | reverse complement strand
AAGACGGTCGGTATCTTCGATAACCTGACTCCCCACGTTTTGCGCCACTCCTTTGCGACTCACCTCCTTGAAGGAGGCGCTGATTTACGCAGCGTGCAAGCGATGCTCGGCCACGCCGACATCGGCACAACTCAAATCTATACCCACGTCGCCCGCGGTCGATTGCGCCGCGTCGTGGACGAGCACCATCCGCGAGCTTAAATCCCATGAGCGATTACCTGTACACCCTTGAGAGTCACCTGAACGCCGCCCAGAGCCACGCCTTAGCGATCGTTCAAGAAACTGCCACCGAAGCGGGGCTCAACGTCTTCCTCGCCGGGGGAGCCCTCCGCGACATGGTGGCCGGTTTCCCGATCCGCGATCTCGACTTCGTCGTCGAAGGCAATGCCACCGCCCTCGCCAAAGCCATCGCCAAGAAGGCCGAAGCCGAGATTGTTACCGTCGACGCCCGGCGCAACAGCGTCGAACTCCTCTTCCCCCAAAACGCCCAGGTCGAACTGTCGATGGCGCGGGAAGAAAAGTACGCTAAGTCGGGCGGAAAACCAACCATCACCCCCGCCACGATTTATGAAGACCTGAAGAACCGGGATTTCACCATCAACGCCATCGCGATGTCGCTCAATCGCGCCTCGCGCGGATTGTTGATTGACCCCAACAACGGACTCGGCGATATCGAACGGAAAGAACTCCGCACCGTGTCGAAGTACACCCTGTACGACGACCCAGTTCGTATTTTGCGTCTGATCCGTTTCGCAAAACGCTTCCAGTTCTCAATCGATGAACGCACGCTCACCCAATACGCGAACGTGCGGGATGCCAGCCTCGAACGCAAAATAGGCGCCGACGCGTTGCGCCGCGAGTTGCACCACATCGCCGACGAGCCCACCAGCGCCGAAATCGTCAAAGAACTGGACGACCAGGGCCTCCTAACCCTGTTCTGCCCGGCCATGATCGGCGACAAGGTGAATCACGCCGGCTTACAAAAGCTACTGAAGGCGCGGATGAACATTCCGATCGAGCTCAACCTGCCGGTCGAAAACATCGGCCTCTTCCTCACCGTCCTCTGCGAAAAGTTGACGCCCAAGGAGAAGGCCGGCTTGAAAACAGCCTGTGCGCTCGACAAACCGACGCTCACCGCCTGGGATCGGCTCGACGCCCGGGCTAAGAAGCTTGCAGCCGAACTCAAGGTTCCCAAGCTAGCCAAGCCGTCCCTCCTCTACGCCGCCGCCCAGCGGGCCGAGGGTGCCGAACTCGTCTACTTGCTTTACAAGTCGACCGAGCGGCTCGTGCAGGATCGCATCAAAAATTACGTACAGAAGTATCTGCCCGCCGCTCTCGAGGTCACGAACGAAGAGGTGACGGAAGCCACCAACCTCGAACCCGGATCCGCTAAATTTGAAAAGGCCAAGGCCGGTTTCATCGCCAAGAAACTGGATGCTCGCCCCAAGAAAATTGTGGAGGAGGTGCCGCTCGTACCGCCGGCGCCCCAGCATCCGCCTTTAGTCGCCAGCGCCCGTCGTTGATTGGATGCGAGTTCGAGAGCGCGTTCCTTGCGCCGCCCAGCATCTGCCTTTAGTCGCCAGCGCCCGTCGTTGAAACCCTGAAAGGGTAAGGCCCTAAGACGTCACAGCCCTAAGACATCGATAAACTCTCTTGCCTGGGCTTGCTCAATCCGCGAGCCCTTCCAGACCTGGTCCGGCTTAGCACCGGTGTCAAATAAACGAAACAGCCCAATCTTGGCGACTCCATAGCGCTCGTTCTCCGCCAGCCGCCGATCCTTCTCCTTTTCGTACCCCGCAATCGCGGTTTCAGGCAGTACGATCGAGACCCTCCGATCCGCCTTCCGGTCCACGGACACCGAAAACACAAACTCGGTGTCCCGCCCGTTGCAATGGCGGCCATCAAAAGTGTACTGATACACATATCCGCTCTCGGCCTGATATGTTTTCACGCGCCGCGTGCTCGCCACTGGTGCCGGGAGAACCTCCCGCACGCCGAACCATCGTTGGAACCAACCAAACATGTGTACTATGAGAGCAGATGCGAGCGCTTCTTGCTATCTTTGCTGTTTTCGCCGCCCTCGCCCAGCCACCCGCGCCGGCCCCGCTTGTCTATGCCGGTAAGCCGCTCCAAATCGATTCCGCCTGCACAGACGACGATATGCAGACGTTCGGGCTGGCCTGCACGACCGAAGAGCCATGCCCCGTCTATCTGGAGCTCAGCAGTCTCGACACGGGCGCCAACCGCCTCCTGGTTGCCGGAAACGTCCACACCGAAACCGCCACGCTCTCGACGATCCTGCTCTCCAGCGCGGACGGCGGCGTCACCTGGACCGAAGCCCATCCCCGCATCAAAGGAGCCAACCTGGACCACACCCAGTTCATCGACCTCCAAACCGGTTGGATTTCCGGCCAATTCATCGCCGCCCTGCCCCGTGACCCCTTCTTCCTGCTCACGATCGACGGCGGAAAGTCCTGGCGCCAGCGGGTGGTCTTCAGCGAATCCGGCCCCGGCTCCATTGAGCAGTTTTCCTTCGATTCCCCCACGACCGGCTCGGTGGTCGTCGACCGGGCCGCCGGAGCCGAAGGGGGCCGCTACGCCTACCTCGAAACCCAGACCGGCGGCGACTCCTGGTCGATCCGCTCGGTCACCCGAGAAAAAACGACCCTGAAGAACCGGCCCTCCGTCAACCCGGCTTGGCGCTTGCAGGCCCACGCCCCCAGCAAGTCCTACCGCGTCGAGCGCAAAGAAGCTAGCGGCAAATGGACCCCCGTCGCCAGCTTTCTCGTTAACGCCGGCCAATGCAAACCGAAGGAGACGGAGTTGAAGGAACCCACCCCCGAACCTACCGTCCCGGCTAGCGACGCTGTTGAGGTCTTTCAAGTCGGCACCCCGAAAAATGCCAAAAAAGCCACGCCGAAAAAGAAGCCCTGAACCACCACTCCCCCGCGATCCGATCGCGCTCGAACTCTTTCGGCACCTTCTCGTTTCGATCGCCGAAGAAATGGGTATCCTGCTCCGTCGCACCGCCTTTTCGGCCAACATCAAGGAACGCCGGGACTACTCCTGCGCCGTTTACGATGGAGCCGGCGACACCGTGGCCATGGGCGACCACATGCCCGTCCACCTCGGTGCCATGCCGCTCAGCGTCCGCCACGCCATCGACGCCTGCCAGCCCGCGCCGGGCGACATCGTCATCCTCAATGATCCCTTCCGCGGCGGAACCCACCTGCCGGACATCACCGCCGTCGCCGCCGTTTTCGTCCCCGGAGTCTCTGCCCCGGCCTTCTACGTCGCCAACCGCGCCCACCACGCCGACGTCGGCGGGATGAGCCCCGGCTCCATGCCCTTGGCCCGCGAGATCTATCAGGAGGGCATCCGGATCCCTCCCATCAAGCTCGTTCGCAACGGGGTCGTCGACGAACCCTTGCTCGATCTCCTCCTCGCCAACGTCCGCACGCCCGAAGAACGCCGCGGCGATCTCACCGCCCAGTTGCGGTCCCTCCAGCGCGGAGCCGATCGCCTTCTTGAACTGGTTCAAAATCAGGGCCTGGGTGCCGTCCAGTCCCAAATGGCGGAACTGCAAGCCTACGCCGAACGCCGCATGCGCCACGCTCTGGCCGCGCTCCCCGCCGGCCGCTACGAGTTCGCCGATCAACTCGACGAAGATGGCATCAGCCCCCAACCCTTGCCCATCCGCGTTGTCATCACCATCGGTGCTGGCCGCGCCCATGTCGATTTCACCGGTACCGCCCCCCAAACCACCGGCAGTGTGAACGCCAACTACGCCATCGCCGTCTCCGCTACGATGTACGTCTTCCGCTGCCTCATCCCCGGCGATGTCCCCTATAACGCCGGCCTGCTGCGGCCCATCACGATCCACGCCCCCGCCGGCTCCCTCGTCAATGCCCTCCCCCCGGCCGCCATGGCTGCAGGAAACGTCGAGACATCTCAGCGCATCACCGACGTCCTGCTCGGCGCTCTCGCGCAAGCCG
>JBKJLJ010000742.1:0-11542 GCA_046597015.1 Bryobacteraceae bacterium | reverse complement strand
GCTGCTGGCGATAGCGCCGGGGGCCACCTGGCCCTCGCCCTCGGCACGGTCACCCGGGAGCGAGCCAACGCTATCGTCGCCTTTAACCCGATCCCCGACCTCACCGGTAAATGGGCCGACCGGACGAGTTCTCCCGCCGAGGCCCGACGACTGTCCCCGCTCTTCCATGTCGACGCTCAGACCCCGCCCGTCCTCATCCTTCACGGCCAGAAAGATACGGTTGTGCCCTACCAGGAGGCCGAGCGATTCCGCGCCGCCCACCCTAAGACGAAGCTGATCCTCTATCCCGAATCCCAGCACGCCTTCGTCGTACCCGGCTACACCGCGACGCCGCAAGAAGTCGATCGCGCCTTGAGCGATGCCTTCACCTGGTTGCGCGAGTCTGGTCTGCTACCACTGCAACGATAGGTTGAAACGGAACGCCCGCCCGTCGTTCAAGGTATTCGTGATGAACCCAAACTCGGGAGTGCCCAGAATGCTCCCCGGTTCGGCAAACTGCGGGGTGTTCAGCAGGTTGATCGACTCCGCCCGCAACAGAAGCTGCCACTCTCGTCGCAACTTCCAAGTTTTCGCCAGCGCCGCGTTCATGTTTCGAATCGCGCCTTTACGGAATACGTTCGCTCCCAGGTTCCCGGCCTCCGCACCCGGCACAATCGCAATAAAGGCGGACCGCGGCAGCCGCGCCACCGAGGTATCGGGGTTACCAAAGCTCCGGCCCAAAATCGAAGGGTCGACCAGGTTCGGACGATCCCCGCCATTGCCGTCCACGTTGCCAAACCCCGGACCATCCAGCGTCGTCAGGTTGAACGGAGTGCCTTGCTTGAGTAACGCCACCGTGCTGATCGTCCAGCCCTTCGGCAGGTCGTAGCTCACGCGTGCCAGGAACGCATGAGGCTGGTCAAACTGGCTGCGGGACTTCCGGTCCCGATGCGTCTCAAACTCGCTCTGGCTGCGCGAAAGCCGCGAGTCGGCGTCGTAGGCCGTGTTCGTGTAGTCCGCCCCTAGGTCCATCGCCTTACTAAACCAGTACGCGGTATCCACCGTGAACCGCTTCACCTTCGGCGCCACCAGCGTCACCCGTCCCGCGTCAAAATAGCCCTGCGATCCGTTCAAAACCCAACGCACATCGGCCAGCACGGCATTCGCCCGGCGCTCATTGATCGTGGCCGTCGTCAACGGAATCCCCGGCGTCGGATGGGCCCGGTTGAGGTACCACATGATCGGCAATTTATGCGCCCGGCTGCCAACATACCCGGCCTGCATCCGCCAACCCGCGCCCAGCGCCCGCTCCCAACTGAAGTTGTATTGGTAGTGGTACGGAGTCGCCAATTCCGGATCCAGCAGGTACAGGTTCCCCTTCGGTGTGCCATTGATCCCGCTCCCCAGCGGGTTCAAAAGGTCCGGGGCCAGGATCACTAATTTCACGCTGCGCGGCGGCGAGAAACGAACCTGCGAATACGATACCGGCAGTATTTCGCCGAAGTGCACCGCCGCCGCCCCCCGCAAAACTCCGGCCTTCCCCGGCAACAAGTACGCAAAACCCACCCGCGGCGCTAGATTGTTCAGGTCAGCGCCATAAGCGATTTCGTTCAAGCCATGCACCTCGTTCGGTCGGCCAACCAGCTCCCACCGTAGGCCAAACTGAACCGTCAGGCCGGTCGATACCTTCCACGAATCCTGCGCATAAAGCACGCCCATCGTCTGCCGAAACCCACGGTGCACATTGCCCACCGACGCCAAATACTGCGAGGGAGTGCCGAGCCGCAAGTTCTCAATTCCCGTCCGCCCGAAATCGTTTGAGAACGTAACGACCCCTCGATGAGCGTCACTTTCGATGCCGTTGAACTGCCGGCGGGTCAGCCCCGCCCCCGCGCTGATCGTGTGCCGGCCAAAGCTCGCCGCATACTGCGCCTCTTGCCGGAAAATATTCTGCGCCCGGTCGATCGGGATCGCCGCCAGCGGCCCTAGCGTCCCCAGCCCTGTCGTCGAAACCATCGCCCCCACCGCGTTTGGCTCCGGCACCAGCAGTGAGCCGACCCGGTCAAAGCCAGTGGAGAGTTGTAGCTTGCCGCCCAGGCTCCACGTCAACCGAGCCCGATGCGAACGTGTAGTCGTATCAGGATTCTGTCCCGCGATCAGTTGAAACGCGTCAACCGTCTGGCCCGTGAACTGATACGTTGCGAAGATCCGATTCTTTGCTCCCAGGTCTTGCTCGAGACGAACGCCTCCGTCATTGCTGTCCACCCGCTGCGGCGCGTTCGTGTTCAGTTGGCGCGTCCCGTTGTTGCGGTTCGGCAACTCCGGCCCAAAGGCGTTCAGGTAGCGCTGCACCAACAACCGCCGCGCAGGGTCAATCACCAGCGCCGTCCGCTCGTCAGCATACGGCACCAAGATGTTTCCGTTCACCTGTCCCCGCAGCTTTTCCTGTGTCCCCTGCAACGAAACGAAGCCATTCCGCCAAGGGCTCCAGCCCGTTTGAAATCCGTAGCGATTCTCCCGCGCCGGCTTCACGTCGCCGACTTGAAAAAACGCCCGGGCCGAAAAGATGCTGTTCTGGTGATTGGCAAAAGCATTGCCGTGCCATCCCGCCCGCCCCTGCCCGGCCAGCGTCAACGGCCCCGCTGAACCCAGGCCAAACTCCGATCCAAAATATCCCCGCTCCGCCCGAAACTCCTGCACCAGCGTCGCCGTCGCCCCCAGGCGAACGTTCAGCTCTTTCAGCGCGTTGTTGTCGACCAGATTGAACTGGATGTTTTCATTGCGCCGGCTTTCGCCTTTGGACGCGTCCTCTTTGCCCAGCAGGTTCAACTCCACCCGCTTCTGCGTCTCATTGGCCTCGGGCTTTTGGGCCCACATCGTCGCGGTCGCCGCGAGAAACAAGATGAAAAGTTTGTAGTTCAAAAGTCAATCGCTTCCAAAACTTCGGACGGCTTCTTATCAAACGCTTTGGAGATGGAAAGCAAGCTCTCCATACTCGGAAGATGCGTGCCGCGCTCAATCGCGCTGATCTGCGACACGCTCAATTTCGTCGTCGCGGCCAAGTCCTTTAAGGACCAATCGCGCTCCACCCGCAGCATCTTGATCCGGTGGCCCAGCCGCTCTCGTAGCCGGTCCTGCGGCGTCTTCCCCAGCCCAAACGTGTCGATCGCGTTCTTCAACGTCTGCCGCAACTGCGCCAGCGAAAACGGCTTCGACAAATAATCGAAAACGTTCATCTTGAACGTCAACCGCATATCTTCGAGCGAGGGATAGCCCGTCACTACAATCACACATAACCCCGGCCATCGAGTCTGCAACTGTTCCAGTACCCGGTCGCCTTTGAAATCCCCCATTTTCATATCGAGCAATACGATGTCCGGCAAGTGTTGCTCGTTAAACGCGAACAAATCATCCGGGTGCGCAAACAGATGCACCGTATAACTCCCCTCATCCATCAGGAAGTCTTCCATGTAGTTCCGGAAGTCGAGGTCGTCGTCAAGGATGGCAATCTCAATCTTGAGGTCTGTATGCGGGGCCTCAGCGGGCATAAACGTTGCCCTCCTCCAATGGATTGGCCGGAATAATCACAGGTGCCTCCGGCAATCGAATCTCCAGCCGGGCACCCCCTCCGCCCTTGTTACAAGCCGTAATCGTCCCCCCATGCTGCTGCACAATTCCTTCCGAAACCGTCAAGCCCAAGCCGGTTCCTTTCGAATCAAGCTTTGTCGAAATAAACGCTTCAAAAATGTCGGGTAAAACATCCAGCGCAATTCCCGGTCCGTTGTCCTCGAACGCCAAAACCCACCAGCGTTCGGCATTCTTCATCTCCAGTGTCGCCTGCACCACGATCTCTCCTGCGCTGTCCGGTACCGCCTGCAACGCGTTTCTTACTAAGTTTACAAACACCTGCGTCAGTCGATCCGCGTTGCCATAAATCCGGCACTCCGGCGGAACCCGATCCTGGAACGCCGTTCGACTCGCCTTCTCATCCAGCGAAACCAATTGCCACGCTTCTTCCACCAGTTCCCTCACCGAAACCTCTTGCTTCTCCTCCCGCCGCACTCGGGAAAAATCAAGCAGACCTTCGCTGATCGTTTTCAACCGCGCCGCCACCCGCTGCATTCTCCGCAGCCGATCCTGGGCCGGCACCCCCTCCACCGTCTCCAGCAGCTTCTCAATCGAACCCTGGAGCACCGCCAGCGGCGTATTCAACTCGTGCGCCACCCCGGCGCTCAGCATACCCAGACTCACCAGACGATCCTGGTCCGCCATCTTACGCTTGGCCGCTTCCAACCGGTCCAAAGCGCGTTCCAACTCCTCCTCCTGACGCCGTAACTCGGCCACCGTCGCGTTCCTCGAACGCATAATCTGCCCAATCTCGTCCCCCGGTATCGCCTCCGCCGGAATCATCTCCTGCGCCCGGTTCCCTGTTTGCGAGGCATGATCCGCATCCAACATCGCATGCAGTGGCCGATACACGTATAGAGGCATAATCAACGTCTCCAGCAGGACGACCGCCAAAACGTAGATGATCCCCAGAACCGCAAACAAAGCAATCCGGACCAAGTCTAGCGACCGCTCATAGTAGGCATCCGGCATCCGGATTTTCCGGTAGATTCCTTCGGCCGGGAGCCGGCGATAAGAAACTGTGCCGGAATTCGAGGTCTTCGTTTCGGTGTCGGAGTAGACCTCTCCTGGATGTTCGTCCAACCACTTTTTGCCATTTGCGGAAATCGAAAGCGCCTCTGCGCCACCTTCCGCAAAGGCATACCGAGCCAGGACGGGAGACTTCGCGGCGCCCACCGACGGCTTCTCCGCCTCTAGTAAGGCCATGACCAACGCCACCTCTCGTGCCCGATCATCCTGGACCCGTTGCTCCAGTAACGGAAAGACAGTAAAATATACAGCACTCGATAGAACCAGGAAGAACAGGTTATGGAGGATAATGAGCTTTACCCGGAGCTGCGAATTGCCGAATCGGCGACCGATGTACCCCGGGGGCCGCGCCTCCGGTCGTCGAGTTGTCCAGCCGGAACTCATTTCTAATACCTTAATGCATTCTCGACCCGCCAACCCGAGCCAAGCCGCCCCCCGACGAAAAAATTCCTGTAAAACTAGAATTTTTGACGATATTGCAGAATCTGTACTGCTATGGTAGACCTAGAAGGTGAGAGTGGTGACGGTCTTCAAGCGAGTCTGCTGCCTTGGCTGCCATAGGAGTAGGAAATTGCCTTTTACCCTTTTTGAAGACCATTCTGGCCGTCAGGAGTTGCTGTAACGACCATGGAACTTAAATTTTCCAAGAAATCGGATCGAATATTAAGAACAGTGGGTTTAGTCATCGCTTTGTCGGTGATCGGCGGAGCGAGCACGCTGTATTACGCTACGCTCCCCACCACCCTCGAGCCCGGCTACCAGCCCAAACAGCCGGTTCCCTACAGCCACAAGTTGCATGCGGGCAACATGGGCATGGACTGTACCTACTGCCACACCTCGGTCTTGAAGGCCGCCTACGCTTCCATCCCCGCCACGCAGACGTGCATGAACTGTCATTCGAAAGTGAAGGAAAAGAGCGTCGTCCTGGAGCCAGTGCGCGCCAGTTGGGCCTCCGGAGAGTCTGTGCCGTGGATCAAGGTCCACCGCCTCCCGGACTATGTCTACTTCAACCACAGCTCACACACCACCGCTGGCGTCAGTTGCGTTAGTTGCCACGGTCGGATCGACCAAATGGTCGAAGTCAAACAAGTCCAGACCCTCGCGATGAGCTGGTGTCTCGAGTGCCATCGAAATCCCGCCCCGAATCTGCGCCCGGTTCAGTTCGTCACGAAATTGGATTGGAAGCCCGAAGGGGACCCGGCGATCCTGGGACGGGAAATTATCGCGAAGAAGGGCATTAACCCGCCCGTAAACTGTTCAGGGTGTCACCGATGATCCAGATCGAAGGAATTGGCAATCAAACTGGGAAGAAGTTCTGGCGGAGCCTGAACGAGCTTTCTTCCACTCCGAATTTCCGGCAGTGGCTCGGCCAGGAGTTTTCTGAAGGGGTCACTGAATTGCTCGACTCCGGTTCCCGGCGTCGCTTCATGCAACTCATGGCCGCCTCCATGGGTCTCGCTGGCCTCACTGCTTGTCGACGCCCGGTAGAGAAGATTCTGCCCTTTTCGAAGGGAGTCGAAGGTCTTGTGCATGGCACGCCGCAGCATTACGCCACGGTTATGTCCGTGGGTGGGCAAGCGCACGCCGTCGTTGTAGAAGCAATCGACGGTCGCCCGATCAAAATCGAAGGCAATAAGAATCACCGCTTATCCAACGGGGCCGCCAACGTCTGGGCCCAGGCCTCCGTATTAAGTCTCTATGACCCGGATCGGTCGCAGAAAGTCATCGAAAAGGGCAAAGAAAGTACTTGGGAGGCCTTCCAGGCCGCCTTTAAGGGAATGGCAATCGCCGACGGAGAAGGACTCCGCGTCCTCTCCGGCGCCGTGGTTTCGCCGACCTTGGCCGGGGTTCGGGCTGGGCTGGCTGCCAAGTACCCGAAAGCCAAATGGGTCGAATACGAACCTCTCAACGAGGATGAGTCGCTCGCCGGTACCGAACTGGCGTTTGGCGATCGGCTTCGCCCGCAATACGACTTGAGCAAAGCCGATGTCGTTCTTTCGCTCGACTCTGACTTTCTGCAGTTAGACAATCCCGGACTGAACGTAATCCGTGAATTCGCGCGCCGCCGCAAAGCGGTCGACTCGATGGTCCCCGCCGGCCATGCGGGCGCTGCCCACCAGCCGGCTGCTCATGGCGAAGAGCACAAAGCCGAACCCAAAGAGCCCGTCGCGGCTGCCGCCGTCGCCGAGCCCCCTGCCGCCACCCCGGCCAGTCCTGGCATCAACCGTCTCTACGTCGTAGAAAGCAACTTCACCCTCACGGGCGCCCAAGCCGATCACCGGCTTCGGCTCCGTTCGGCCGATGTCAGCAGCTTCGCCGCTGATCTGGCCCGTGAAATCTCCGCTCTCCCCCAGGGCCTGAAAATTCTTGGCCAGTCCGATAAGTTCCTCACGGCCGTCGCCAAAGATCTGATCGCCCACAAGGGACGAGCCCTCGTTCTTGCCGGTCCCCGCCAGCCTGCCCCGGTTCACGCTCTCGCGGCCTTGATGAATCAAGTTCTCGGCAATATCGGCGAAACGGTCTCCTACACCCGTCCCACGGCATCCGCTTCGGGAACTGGCATCGTTGGACTCGCCAAAGAAATGGCAGCCAACCAAGTGAAAACCCTGGTTGTGCTCGGCAGCAATCCGGTCTACACAGCGCCCGCCGATCTCGACTTCGCCGCCAAATACAAATCCGTCGCCACCACCATTCAACTCGGTAGTGAAGTCGACGAGACCGCTCTCGCCTCCACGTGGCACCTTCCGGAATCTCACTATTTAGAAAGCTGGGGCGACGCGATATCCTCCGATGGTACGGTCTCTCTCCAGCAGCCGCTCATCGAACCGATTTTTAAAACGAAGTCGGCAATTGAAGTGGCGGCTCTCCTCGCCACTGGGACCGCCGGAAACGGCTACGAATTGGTCAAAGCCCAGTCGAAGCTGGCCGATTCCGCTTGGCGGCAAGGCCTCCACGACGGCATCGTGGCCGGGACCCAATCTTCCGTCGTAAAGCCAGTAGCAAATTCTAAAGCCGTCGAGGCCGCCCTTGCTGCCGCGCCCAAGCCAGCCCCCGGACTCGAAGTCACCTTCTTCCCCTCGGCCTCTACCTACGATGGCCGATTCGTGAACAACGCTTGGTTGCAGGAAGCGCCCGAGCCGATGACCAAAGTCGTTTGGGACAATGCCGCCCTCGTGAGTCCGAAAACCGCCCGCGAGCTCAAACTCGAAGACGGCGCGGTGCTCAGCCTCGAACGGGGTGGCCGGAAAGTGGAAGCACCGGTCATGATCCAACCCGGACATGCCGACAACTCCGTTACCCTAACCCTCGGCTACGGACGCACGAAAGTTGGTCGAGTCGGTACCGGTATCGGGTATAACGCCTACGCCCTCCGCTCGAGTGACGCCATGGGGATCGCCACCGGGGTCACGGCTACGAAAGCCGCTCGGACCTACACCTTGGTCACGACCCAAGAGCATCACGATCAGGCTGGTCGCCCCGTTGTCCGCGAGGCCTCGGTCGCCGGCTTTAAAGAGGCTCCCGCCTTCGCCTCCCACGAAGACGCGCATGTGGAACTCTTCCAGCTCTTCGACTCCTTTGATTACTCCAAAGGAAACCAGTGGGGTATGGTTGTTGACCTTCAGTCTTGCATCGGCTGCAACGCTTGTCTGGTCGCCTGCCAATCGGAAAACAACATCCCGGTGGTCGGTCGCGATCAGGTAAGCAAGGGCCGCGAAATGCACTGGATCCGCCTCGATCGCTACTTCACCGGCGGGGAAGACGACGCACAAGTTGTCTACCAGCCGATGGCCTGTCAACAATGCGAAAACGCTCCCTGCGAATCGGTCTGCCCGGTTGCCGCCACCGTTCATAGCCCGGAAGGCCTCAACGACATGGCCTATAATCGCTGCGTCGGAACGCGTTACTGCGCCAACAACTGCCCGTACAAGGTTCGCCGCTTTAACTACTTCAACTGGCATAAAGACATTGAAGAAGTCAGCAAAATGGTCTTTAACCCCGACGTCACCGTCCGCATGCGTGGCGTGATGGAAAAGTGCAACTACTGCGTCCAGCGGGTTCAGGAAGTCAAGATCGCTCACAAAGTCGCGGGGCGTACCCCGATTCAGGATGGCGACGTACTGACCGCTTGCCAACAGACTTGCCCCGCCGAGGCCATTACCTTCGGCAATATCAACGACCCCAATAGCGCCGTCGCAAAGCTGAAGAGCAATAACCGCAACTACACGCTTCTTCACGAACTCAATATCAAGCCGCGCACAACCTATCTCGCGAAAGTGCGCAATCCCAATCCGGAGCTTGCCTAATGGCCGATCTTACATTCGATCCCAAGGATGTCGCGCAATTAAGTCCTTCGCTGGTGGACGGCCGTCCGTCGCTCCACGATGTTACCGAAGCGGTCAGCATCCATACTGAAATCGAAACTCATCGCAACTGGTACATCGCCCTCGCCATCAGTGGCAGCGTCACCCTCTTGCTCGGCTCCATGCTGGCGTACCTGATTTCGACCGGTATCGGTGTGTGGGGCAATAATAATCCCGTCGGCTGGGGTTGGGATATCACCAACTTCGTTTTTTGGATCGGTATCGGCCACGCCGGCACCCTCATCTCCGCCATCCTTTTCTTGTTCCGTCAGAAATGGAGAACCTCCATCAATCGCTTTGCCGAAGCGATGACTTTATTCGCCGTTGCCTGCGCGGGTATCTATCCGCTCGTCCACGTCGGCCGCCCCTGGCGCGCATACTGGCTGTTCCCCATTCCCAATGCGGACCTCAATATGTGGCAGAACTTCCGTAGTCCCTTGCTCTGGGACGTCTTCGCGGTTTCAACCTACGCGACGGTCTCTGCTCTCTTCTGGTATGTCGGGCTGATTCCTGACTTGGCGACAATTCGGGATAGGGCGACGACGAAACTGCGGCACACGATCTACGGCGTCGCTTCGCTCGGTTGGCGCGGATCGGCTACCCACTGGAAGAACTACGAGAAGGCCTACATGATTCTGGCGGGTCTTTCGACGCCTCTGGTTCTCTCGGTCCACACCATCGTTTCCTTCGACTTTGCGGTTTCCATCATCCCCGGTTGGCACACCACCATCTTCCCCCCTTACTTCGTCGCGGGCGCTATCTTCTCTGGCTTTGCCATGGTAATCACCCTGATGGTCATCGCCCGCTGGGTTTTCAAGGTTGAGCACCTCGTTACCATCACTCACCTTGAAAATATGAACAAGGTGATTCTGGCCACCGGAACAATTGTCGGGTACGCCTATGCCACCGAATTCTTCATCGCTTGGTACTCGGGCAATGAATACGAAAAATACACCTTCATCAACCGCGCCATGGGGCCCTATGCGTGGGCTTACTGGTCGATGGTCTCCTGCAATGTCATCTCGCCCCAGTTCTTCTGGTTCAAGAAACTCCGCACCAACATCCCGTTCATGTTTGTCCTATCCATCTTCGTCAACATCGGAATGTGGTTCGAACGGTTTGTCATCATTGCCACCAGCTTGCATCGCGATTTTCTACCCTCTTCCTGGGGATACTTTCGTCCCACGATTGTCGATATCCTGACCTTCTTCGGAACGTTTGGGCTCTTCATCACCCTCTTCGTGTTCTTTACCCGCTTCCTGCCCATCATCGCCGTTAGCGAAGTGAAGGGCATGATGATCCAGGCAGAACACGAAAAACACTATCTCCCTGCCACGACCGGCTCCGCCGAGCCAGTAAAGGTTCACTAGAGGACGCCATGGCTGATCAATCTCCCATTCACGGCGTTGTCGCCGACTTCGATTCTCCCGATACCCTCCTCGATGCGGTCAAGGCCGCCCGCGCGAAGGGTTACACGAAAATGGAAGCCTATACCCCCTTTCCGATCCATGGGATCGACGAGGCCATGGGTGCCAAGCAATCCATTCTCGGATACATCGTTCTGTGTGGCAGTGTCACCGGTTTTACAACCGCTATTCTCCTGCAGTGGTGGACCGGCTCGATCGTCTATCCCCTCGTCATCAGTGGTAAGCCCTTCTTCGCTTTTGAGTTCGGCTTTCCGATCATCTTCGAACTCACCGTTCTCCTTTCGGCCTTCGGTGCAGTTTTTGGCATGCTTGGTCTCAATGGTTTGCCCCGGCTGAATCACCCCATCTTCAACTACTCAGGCGTGGCTGGTTTGTCGGATGATCGCTTTTTACTTGTCATCGAAGCCTCCGACCGGAACTTCGAAGTCACCGCTACCCGTGACTTCCTCGCTTCGCTTGGTGCGGAAAAATTGGAGGTCATCGAAGCGTGACCAAGACTAACGCCTCTATTCTCGTCGTCTTTGCCTCTATCGTCGGCCTCACCGGCTGTTTGAGCCCCAGTCGCGACACGACTCCTCTTCAGATTTGGGACGACATGAAAGCTCAGCCGAAGTACAAACCCCAACAACAGAGTGCGCTGTTTTCGGATAAGCGATCGAGTCGCCGGCCCCCCGAGGGCACCGTCGCCGTCGGCCAACTGAACGCCGACGACGCCTCGCATTGGGGCGTCGTTACTTCCCAATACGTGGGACGCAATCCCGTTCCCATCACCAAAGAGCTCTTGGCGCTCGGTCAAAACAAATTCAACGTCTATTGTGCTCCGTGCCACTCTCAAATTGGCGACGGAAAGGGCATCGTCGGAGTTCGCGCCGGAGCCGCCTTCCAGCCGGCTAACCTGCTTGAACCCCGGGTCAAGCAAATGAACGACGGGGAACTGTATTCGGTCGCCAGTGAAGGACGCCGCACCATGATGGGCTATCGAAATCAAACCTCCGACCAGGATCGATGGGCCATTATCGCCTATCTTCGCGCCCTCCACCGCGCCACGAGCGGAAGCATCGAGGACGTTCCAGATAGTCTTCGGGCGCAGTTGCAATAGATCGGACGGAGATTCGCACC
>JBKJLJ010000674.1:0-7506 GCA_046597015.1 Bryobacteraceae bacterium | reverse complement strand
GAAAGCGGCTTTCCCCATCGGAGACGCGCATGAAGCTCTTACTCCTCCTTCTCCTCGCCGATTACTCCGGCACCTGGATCACCGACGCGGATCTCGATCAAATCGCCCTCCGCCAGGATCTTGACCGGCTCAGCTTGGCCCAAACCCGCATCACGGACTCGGGGCTCGAACGACTTCGGGATCTCAAGGGCGTCCGCGAACTCGACCTCTATTTTGCCGAATTCATCACCGATGAAGGCCTCGCTGCCCTGGCCACCTGGAACAAGCTCGAACGCCTGAACCTCCGCGGCACGCGTCTCACCAGCCGTTCGTTGGAACACATCGCCAAACTAACCGCCCTCAAGCACTTGGATCTCAGTTACTCCCAAATCGACGATACCAACATCGAGTTACTAGCCGATCTCCCGCAACTCGAATCTCTTGCCCTCGGCGGCACCCGGATAGGCGTCGCGGCCCTCTCCGCCCTCAAGCTCATACCCCATCTGAAGCACCTCGACCTCTCCGGTATGCAGCGAGTCGACTCCGGCTATTGGGGCGTCTCCCTCACTCCCGCGGTGTTGGACGAACTAGGGGGCCTCGAAAACCTGGTCACACTTCGCCTCAGCGGAGCGGTCCGTAGCGACCAGGGTGCCGACCGTCCCGGCCTGAAGGAGGAGGAACGCAAATCCCTCCCTGGCCTCGAAAAACTCAGCCGTCTCCACCATCTCGAGGTTCTCGACCTCAGCCGAACGCCGGTCAATGCGGCCGGCCTGAAAGCTCTCGGCGCGATGCCCAAGCTCCGCGAACTCCGTCTCGCCCTAGCCCCGAACATCGACGATTCCGCCCTCCCCGTCATAGCGAAGTGGCATTTGCAAACGCTGGTCCTCGAAGGGACGGCCGTCACGCCCCGGTAATGTCCGGCTAACGATTTTCCAGTCAGGTCTGTTGGCTACCAACCGGCACTCTGTACCGGCCAGCAGGGGATGGGGACTCAAACCAGCCCCTTTTCGGCGATTGTTTTGAGAACCGCCCCCGGCCCCGGCCCGGCAACCGATGACATGGTGCGGAAGGCATCGGCCGTCGTAACCTTCGAAATCTTGAAAAGCGACGGTATCCCCGATCGGCACCATTGTGGCTGACGGATTGTACGGCGGCGCCGGCTTCCCTGCAGTAGAACACGGCCTTAATTGCTGGAATCGCGGTGCGGATCGCCGCTCAGTAAGTATCGGCTGTACCGGTGCGCCGTCGATACAACGCTGTTCCGGAGTCCCACTTCTTCCCTTCCATCCAAAATTGCGCGAGTTTTCGTGAACCTCCTTACACCGGGTGTATCCGTCGGCTCCGTTGCAGGTTCAGCAACGAGGCTTGCCCACCACCTCGCTGGGGGTTAGGTCCAACTCCTATTTACAGATGGCTATATACTCGCCGCCGGGGGCGTCGGCACTCCATTTCACGCTGAATCATCACATTACCGAGTCCCTTGTGGTTTCCGGGGATGGTTGAGTTGCCCTGGCGCGGTTTATGACCGGCCCCAGGTAACGGCCGCACCAGCGGCGCGATCTAGGCATGTAAGAGTCAACCCAGATCGCTTTCTCGATCCCAGCCAGTCCGAATCCCCGCAAAGCCAAACATGAAGATAGTCGTCATCTTGAACCAGGCCTCCGGAACCCTCAGTCTCCCGGCAAATCGCGAGATCCTCCTAGCAGCATTGCGCGACGCCGGCCTGGAATCGATTGTCGTACCCATCACCAATGGCGACCAAATCGACCCAGCCGTGCGTTCCCATTTGGAAAACGATTGCCGGGCTGTGGTTGCGGCGGGAGGGGATGGCACGGTTAACGCGGTGGCAGCCATCCTGGCCGGTACCGGCATGAGCCTGGGAGTGATCCCAGGGGGAACGCTGAACCATTTCGCCGGCGACTTGCACATACCGGTGGACCTTCCGGGAGCCGTCAACGTATTGAAGACGGGTGTCGCCAAGTTGGTCGACGTCGGTGCCGTGAACGGGCGTATCTTCCTGAATAATTCCGGTCTCGGTCTCTACCCCGAAATGGTGATGAAGCGGGAGGAGATTCGCAAGCACGGCTTTCGCAAAGCGACAGCCTTACTCCTCGCCTCGGCGCTCACGCTGCTGCGCTTTCCGTTACTACGCGTGCGCCTGGAAGTAAACGGGCGGGTGATGCAGCGCTTCACGCCGTTCGTTTTTGTAGGAAATAATCCGTACGAGGTTGACGGCCTCCAATTTGGCATGCGACCGCGCGTTGACAGTGGATCGCTCTGTGTTTGGGTGGCCCGTCGTACCCGCCGTTTCGGTTTGCTTCGCGCCGTCTTTCAGATGGCCTTTAAGGGACTTCGGGGGGTGCGGGAACTGGATGTGCTGACGGCCCGCAATGTGGTCATTAGACCGCTCCGCAAGATCGTGCCCGTATCCATTGACGGCGAAGTATTTAAACTCCGCACCCCGCTGCAATACGAGATCCGGCCAGGCGCTTTGCGCGTGATTGTGCCCAGTAGCGGTGAGCCCCGATGAGCCGCGTCGTTCTACATCTCTCCGATCTGCATTTCGGACGCATCGCGCCCGGCTTGCCCGAAGCGCTGTTGCAAGCGGCGGCGCAAATCGCTCCTGATTTGGTGGTCGTCTCCGGCGATCTCACCCAAAGAGCGAAGACGGTGGAGTTTCAGCAGGCTCGCTCCTTTCTCGATCAATTGCCGTACCCGCGCATTGTCGTGCCCGGGAATCACGATGTGCCGCTCCACAATCTATACGCCCGGTTTGTGCAGCGCTTAAGCCGCTATCAACGCCATATAACCGAGGATCTGGCGCCGGTCTATGAAGACGGCGAGATTGCCGTCTTCGGGGTCAATACCGCTCGTTCTTCCACCTGGAAGGGAGGCCGGATAAACGGCGCGCAGATCGAATCGCTCCGCACGCGATTGTCTGCGGCCGGCCCCGACGTAGCGCGGATCGTCGTAACGCACCACCCTTTCGAGATACCGCAAGGGTTCCACGCAAGGGAAGTCGTGGGTTCAGCGCGGGCTGCCTTGGAGCGATGGACCGCCGACTCTGGCGCGGATCTCTTGTTGTGCGGCCATCTGCACGTCGGTGACTCGACTACGACTCTGCCTCGCTACAACCACCTGGGTTGGCATGCGATCGTCGTTTCCGCCGGCACGGCTACTTCCACCCGTGGCCGGGGCTCCCCGAACTCCTTCAACGCAATTACAGTCGAGGACCGTCGACGCGTTCAAGTGACGAAATGGTCGTGGGAGGATAAAGCGCAAGGGTTCCAAAAACTCTCCGAGGTGAAGTTCGTGAGAACCGCGGACGGTTGGATTCCTTGCAGTGACGATGGCTCTGTCTGAACGATTCCCACGCTACTGGCCCGCCAGGCGCAGCGCCTAAACAGATGGAGCCCCTCAGGTGGCGATCGGAGCATCGTGCAGGCAGCGAAGCCATAGACGCCTCTAAGGAAGCAGGTAGCGCGCTTTTCTTCCCGGATCTAATCGCGGCTTCTCCCGTTTCCACATCACCTTCACACCATCTCGCCGCTGATATCCCGCCGCTGATATCCCGCCGGTGACATCCCGCCGGTGACATCCCGCCGGTGACATCCCGCGGGTGACATCCCGCCGGTGAGAACTGCCGCTTCGGACTCGTTTCTCCCCTTTCTTGCTGCTTTCGCGCGTTATAATCCGTTGGTGCGTCGCGCACGCTCCTTTCTGAGCATGCTCTCGGAGGGCTCCGCCGTCTTGCCTTCGGGCCACGGCACCTCCCAAGCTGCCAGTACAAGGCCTGAGTCTTTTGGCCTCGGCCTGTCTTTCAGCGGTTGGACAACGTCTCCTGGTCGGGACACGCCAAAATAGGCGATTGAAACACGTCTTCTCCGGCCAACTGTACCCCAAACGCTACACCTCTGTGTCATACAGCAACCTCGCTCGCCACCGATATAAACACGTAACGTTCTACGCCTTTGATATATCTGTATAGACATAAATTAAAAATCTTCGATTTGGATTTATAATTCGTAGAGTGGTCTTCAAATTGCTCTCGGTATTTGAGTGTCCGCGCCCAAGCTGTTGGGTATAGGGGAAATTATGCGTATTGTTTCGTTGCTCAATAAATCGTTAATCTTGACCGCTCTGTCCTTCTGCGCCATCAGTGGCGCGCAAGCTCAGTCTTCCATTGTTGCTAGCGCAACCGGGATCCAGTTGAATTCCCAGCCTGGGAACGCAACTCCAGTCTCCCAGACTTTTACCGTAACGAGCAACGGAGCAGCATTCGGCTTTCAAGTCTCCACTTCGGTTACCACTCCGGCCGGCGGCAATTGGCTCAGTGTGGACCGTGCAAGCGGAATTACGCCCAGCGCCGTCCTCGTCTCGGCCAACTCCGCCACTCTGGGAGCCGGAACCTATTCCGGCACCGTCGTCATTTCGAGTGCGGGCACGACGAATAACCCGGTTACTATCCCGGTGATCTTCACCGTCGGTGGGGCCGGCGGCCAGCTGGCCTTCGCGCCCGCCTCCCTGACCTTTAACTACCAACTCGGCGGCGTTTTTCCCCCGGCGCAGACCATGTCGGTCACCTCCAACGGGCAGTCTGTTGCTTTCACTGCCTCAGCGGTCACCATCTCCGGCGCGGGCTGGCTTGAGGTAGCTCCAACAACCGGCACCACGCCCGCCAACGTCACCGTGAACACACCCACGGACGTTTTAAGCAGAGCCGCCCCGGGTTCTTACACCGGATTTATCGTATTGACGCCCACCTCTGGCGGCGGAACTGCCGTCCAGGTGCCGGTGACCTTGAATGTAACGGGAACTCCACAATTCACCGCCACCCCGGCCGCTATCTCGTTCAATTACCAGACCGGCCAAGCCAGTCCGCCGCAGCAGTCCATTAACATCGGGCTCCTGGGTGGCGTTGGCAACTTCAGCATTACGCTCAGCACGAGCCAAGGCGGAAATTGGCTCGTGGTAACGCCTCTCTCTGGCGTCACCCCCACGACTCTGACGGTCGGCGTACAGCAACCATCCGCTCTGCCCCCGGGTGTCTACAACGGAACCATCGCCATCGGCAGTCCTTCCGGTGTCGGCCAAACGCTGGCGATTCCAGTCATTCTCACCATCAGTAACAGCCCGTTGCTGACCGTCACTCCGAATGCGCTGAAGTTTACGTATCAACTCGGAAGCACTCTTCCCCCCACGCAGGCCATTACACCCGCTAGTACCAGCACCCCCATCAATTACAGCGTCACGACGCAATCGACTGGCGGTAACTGGCTCATCGTGAATCCGGTCTCCAGTACGACGCCTAATCCGATCGCCGTTGGAATCAATCCTGTCGGAATGGTGCCTGGGATATATTCGGGGTCTGTCACCGTGACCGGAGTGGGAACCGGAAACGCCCCACAGTCGGTGCCCGTCACGCTGACCATCACCAACAACCCGATTCTGACCGTCTCGAATTCTGCTCTGACGTTCAATTATCAGCGCGGAAAGGATATTCCGGGCGCACAGGTCGTTAACGTCAACAGCACCGGCGCCCCGTTCAATTACACCATCGTTGCGGAGACCATCACCGGCGCCGGTTACCTCAGCGTAAATGCCACCAGCGGGACGACTCCGGGGAGCTTCACCGTCAGCATGGTTCCCTCGATTCTTGCCGCCGGCGCCCCCGGCGTCTACTCCGCGCGCATCACTCTTACCGCGCCGGGAGCGGCGAACAGCCCGCTCGTCATTCCGCTGACTCTCGTGCTGAGCGACGGCCCGTTAGTCAATGTCAGCCAGTCTTCGCTATCGTTCAACTTCCAGGGTAGCGGTATGCTGCCTGCCCCGCAGTTCCTGTCGCTGACCAGCACCGGCGATTCCGTCAATGTGGCCATCTCCAGCACCAGCACCGGCGGATGGTTGACGGTCGGCCCGTCTACTAGTTCGACGCCAACGAATATCACCGTGCAAGTTACGCCGCTTGGATTACTCCCCGGCACTTACAACGGCACCATCACTATTGCCGCAAATGTTCCGGGCGGCGCGGCAACGTTAAATAGCCCCATCACCATCCCCGTTACGCTAACCATTAGCGCCGGAACTCTAGCGGCCAGTCCGGCCAATCTCGCCTTCCTGCAAGCACAAGGGGGTAACGCACCCCCGTCGCAAACAATCAGCGTCTCTAGTAACGGACCGTCGTTGACTTACTCCGCCATCTCCAGCACTAGCGTTGGCTCGTGGCTATCGGTAACGCCCGCCAACGCCGCCACCCCGGGTGCGCTCACGGTTTCGGTAAATGGAGCGGGCCTTGCGGCCGGAAACTACAGCGGTACTGTGACCGTGACATCCATCGGGGCTTCGAACAGCCCGTTAAATATTCCCGTCACGCTCACCGTCGGACCGCAACAGACGATCACCGCCGGTCCGGCGTCGCTGACTTTTGGCCATCAAATAGGCGCCACCCCGCCCGCCACGCAGAACGTTTCCCTAACCTCCAGCGGAACGGCTGTTGCCTTTACGGCAGCGTCCACCACTACCTCTGGCGGAGCCTGGTTAACCGCGACGCCGGCTAGCGGAACGACGAACGCCATCGTGAGCATCGGTGTCAATCCGGCCGGTCTGTCCGCGGGTACTTATAACGGAGCAGTTACCATTACTTCCCCGGCGGCAAGCAATAGCCCGCTGGTAATTGGCGTGACTCTTACCGTGACCGCCGTGGCCGCGCCGGCCATCACCGTCGTCGGAAACGGCGCCAGTTTCCTGCCCGGTCCGATTTCGCCCGGCGAACTGATCACGGTCATCGGAACCAACCTCGGACCGGCCACGCCCGCCTCGTTTCGATTGAACTCGGTTGGGACCATTGACCCGACCCTCTCCGAAACCCAGGTGCTCTTCGATAACGTCCCCGGCACCATTCTCTATACCTCGCAGACGCAGATCAATGCCATCGTCCCGTACGGCGTGTTTGGCCGCCTGTCGACCCGGATGACGATCGTCTACCGCGGTCAGGTATCCGCGGTTCTGGAACTTAGGGTGGCCGATGCCGCGCCCGGTATCTTCGCCGTCGGAGGCGGTACCCAGGGTGCGATTGTCAATCAAAACAACACGATCAATGCCGCCAATAATCCGGCTCCCAAAAACTCCGTGATTACCGTCTATGTCACCGGCGAAGGCCAAACGACGCCGGGCGGTCAGGACGGCCGAGTGACCCCGGCCGACGGCAGTCTGCTGCGGCGTCCGTTGCTTCCTGTGTCAGCGACCATCGGCGGTATGGCGGCGGTTGTCGAATATGCGGGCGGAGCCCCGGGCCTCGTAACGGGAGTCATGCAGGTGAATCTCCGGGTGCCCACGGCATCGGCCTCTGGAAATCTACCGGTGGTCGTTACGGTCGGAACGGCGAGCAGCCAAACCAACGTGACGGTGGCGGTTCAGTAAGGGTTAGGGAGCAGCACACCAACACGGCGCGCCGCCTTTCCGCGGTGGGCCGTGTTGCTAGGAAACGTTCATCCACCTGGCGACCGCCTCATGGTCACCAAGAAGCTC
>JBKJLJ010000624.1:0-8247 GCA_046597015.1 Bryobacteraceae bacterium | reverse complement strand
CCAGGAGTTTCAACAATTGGGCTATACGCCCGGCCTGTGGCAACCAGAAGACGTAGTTTCGAGGGTCGCTGTTTTTTCGATGATGGCGAACGTTTTGCGCGAGGTGGGGCGCGCGCGCGAACTGGATGCTTACGGAGCAGCATTACTGGACCAAGTTCGACCAACTGACCCGCCAACGACATTGCGCGCGCCTGCCGAACTGAGCTTAAAGGACATAACGACCGGAGCCATTGCAGACTTCGATGACGCAACAGATCCGGTGACACTGGAAATGCAGGGGTCGAACAACTGGGTCGTCTCCGGCAAGCGTTCCGTAACCGGGAAGCCGCTTTTGGCCAGCGACCCGCATCGTGCGTTGCTGATTCCGAGTCTGCGGAGAACCGTACATCTGGTGGCCCCCGGAATCAACCAAATTGGGGCGGGAGAACCCGCGTTGCCGGGTATCGCGCTAGGGCACAACGAATCGATCGGCTTTGGTTTTACGATTACCGGAACCGACCAGCAGGACCTTTACGTGGAGCAGTTGAACCCCAACAATCTCGACGAGTACTTGTATGCCGGAGTCTGGAAGAAGATGAAAGTAGAGCGCCACTCGGTGGCGGTGAAAGGCAAGAAGCCAGAGGTGGTGGAGTGCCGGCACACCATGCATGGGCCGGTGATTGGGCTGGATCGGGCCCGGCGGCGAGCGTATGTGATGCGCTGGGTGGGCTCTGAACCAGGCACCGCTGGTTATTTGGCGGGCCTCTCGTTAGCCCAGGCGCAGACGTGGCCACAGTTTCTCGAAGCCGTCGGTCGATTCAAAGCTCCCGCGGAGAACTTGCTGTACGCCGACACCAAGGGGAACATTGGCTTCGCGGTGGCGGGACTAGCGCCGATTCGGAAATCGTGGAATGGACTCCTGCCGGTACCCGGGCACACGGGAACCTACGAATGGGCTGGATTTTTGGACCCGGCCCAACTGCCGCGTTCGCTAAACCCTCCCGACGGACTGCTGGCAACTGCGAATAACAACATTTTGCCAGCCGGGTTCCCCCACATCTTGAACTACGATTGGGCGCTGCCCTTCCGGGCAGACCGCATCCGGGCGCAGTTGGCAACTCGGCCAAAATGGTCCCTTGACGATTTTGAGCGGCTCCAGCTTGACGTGGTCTCGGAGCCGGCGAAACGGTTCCAAGCGATTCTCCGAAAATGGAATCCTGGTCCGGCCAGCGCTGGCCGCGAAATCCTACCGATTCTCCTCGCTTGGGACGCGAAGATGACGACGGATTCGATGCCTGCCGCAGTGATGGCAGTGTGGATGGCGAAGCTGGGTCCCGCCATTTTTCAACCGCCAAACCTGGGCGCCCGCGCCAACATCGGGACCGTGCTTAAGGCCCTCGAAGCGAAACCCCATCCAGCGGCCTTGGAACGCACATTCGCCGCGACCTTAGGCGAGTTGACTCGCTCGTTTGGCCCCCACCAAGCCAACTGGAAGTGGGGTAATATCCACATGCTCTATCTCGCCCACCCCAGTAAGATTCGCCCGTTTGACCGGGGGCCCGTGCCCCTGCCTGGTGATGCCAACACAATCAATGCCGCCGGAGGAGCCAACTTCCGAGCCGCTTCGGGAGCCAGCTTTCGCATGTTGCTCGATACCGCCAACTGGGATCGCAGCCGAATGACGAACGCTCCAGGCGAATCCGGCGACCCCGACTCGCCCCACTACAGCGATTTACTCACGGATTGGTCGGCAGGCAAGTATCACTCGCTGCTCTTCACCCGGACCGCAATCGAAGCGAGCACGATCGAGCGCATCCAACTGCAGCCAAAATAGAACTACTGGATTGCCTGCTCTTTGGCGGCAATCCGAGCCAGGATACGGTCTACATAATTTTGCGTTTCGGGAATATTAGGTACTTCACCCGCCTGATCGACCCGACCCGGCCCCGCGTTGTACGCCGCGAGAGCCTTCGAAAGATCGCCTTTGTATCGATCGAGGAGCGATTTCAGGAAACGACTGCCGGCCGCGATATTCTGGCCCGGATCGAAGGGATCTTTCAATTGCAGGGTCTGCGCCGTGGCCGGCATCAACTGCATAAGCCCCATCGCACCCTTACTCGACACCGCACACGGGAGATTTCCGGACTCCTGTTCGATCACCGCGTGGAGCAGGGTAGAACTCATCTCCTGCTTCTTCGCCTCCCGATCGACCATCGCGCGTAAGTCGCCCGTAGGCAAGGGCGCGCAATTGGCCGCTTCAAATGGTTCGGCTTTCAAGTTGTCCGGCGCGGGCGCTAGAGGCGTGCTCCGCCAGAAATTAGGGCTCTGTTCCTGCAGCGCCTGCACCTGTCGACTCACGCTCTCGGCCTGAAGACGCAGCGACTCTTCGAAGGTAACAGGAGGCTTCTCAACTAATTTCAAAGCGGACGGTCTTGCAGCCGGTAAGCTTTCTATCGACTTGGGCGGAGGCAGCGGAGCCCGGCTCACGGGTTCATCCGGGAGTGGTTCCATCGGAACCGTCCGCTTCGCTGGGCTCTGCTGACCAGAGCACAAGCTGACAAAAAGGAGAAGAAGGACGAACTTGCGCATCAATGGGTAGATCGGCGCTGGAGAATCGTTCCGCTATGCCAGATCATTCCGTAATCCTTTACAGCAATCCCCTACTGCCGTTGGCTCGTATAATAAAGAGTTCGCTATGGGCACGAATTGGACCAATCCCTCGTTTAGTCGACGCATCCCCCAACCCGGGCAAATTGTTGGGGAGCGTCGTGCCTTGTTTGCAGCCGCGCGCGACGCTAGCCGCCGCAGCGCCAGTTCTCTGCTTACGCTCCAAAAACAAGACGGTCATTGGTGCGGGGAACTGCTAGCGGATGTCTCCCTCGAAGCCGATTACATTCTCCTCCAGTTGTGGCTGCATCCTCCCATCGACGGCATTTGGAACCCTCCGTCCCGCCCCCGGCTCGAAAAGGTTTGCCGCCGAATCCTGTCCCAACAGATGGCCGATGGGGGCTGGCACATCTTCCCCGACGGTCCGGCGGACGTTAACGCGACCGTGAAAGCCTACACCGCCCTGCGCCTTTGCGGATACTCGCCCGATTTTGAACCCCTCCGCAGGGCCCGAAACCGCGTTCTCGACCTCGGCGGCCTCCAGGCTTGCAACAGCTACACCAAGATCAATCTTTCCTTCTTTGGCCTATACCCACGCAAATACGTCCCGACGATTCCGCCAGAACTCATGCTGCTGCCCGGCGGCAGTCTTTTCCCGGGCGGCGTACTGTACGAAATGGCGTCCTGGACCCGCGCCATCGTGGTTCCGTTGTCGATCGTGCAAGCCGTTGGCGGCATTCGGCCCGCGCCCGCCGGAATCGACCTGAACGAACTCCTGCACTCCGGCAACAACCTGAGCATGCCGAAGCGGGACCGCATTATCTCGCCCATTTTTCACCAAGTCGACCGCCTGCTCAAGCTCTGGGAGCGGCGGGGCCATCGGGATTCCCGCATCGCTGCGATCCGCCTGGCGGAGCGCTGGATGCTCGAGCGCTGCCGCAACGCCGATGGCCTCGGAGCCATCTACCCGTCCATGATGTACTCGATCATGGCGCTGGAAGCCCTCGATTACCCGAGGGATCATCCGGATCTGGTCGAAGCCATCGCGAAGTTCGACCAGTTGTTCACCGAGACCGAGGATTCCCTCTTTTTTCAGCCATGTTTCTCACCTGTGTGGGATACCGCCTACGCCGCATTCGCCCTCGGCGAGACGAACTATCTCGATCCCTCTGCGCAGCGGCAGACCGCCGACTGGTTGATGGCGCGCGAAGTGCGCAGGCGAGGGGATTGGTCGGTGAAGCGGCCCCATCTGCACCCGGGCGGGTGGGCGTTTGAATACTCCAACGAGCATTATCCGGATATCGACGATACCGCCATGGTGCTTCTGGCCCTCGAGCACTGCCACGCTTCTCGACCGGACGAGCAGGCGGCGGTAGAAGCCCGCGCAATGGCGTGGCTCAAGGGAATGCAGTCCCAGGACGGCGGCTTCGCAGCCTTCGATGCGGACAACGATTGGGGCCTCTTGAACAGCATTCCGTTTTCTGACCACAATGCCATGCTCGACCCCACCTGCCCCGATATTACCGGCCGGGTTCTGGAAGCGCTCTGCCGGCGTGGCCTGCCGCACTCCGACCCGATTGTTCATAACGCCGTCAATTTCCTGCTCAAAACCCAAGAGCAAAACGGCAGCTGGTACGGCCGTTGGGGCGTGAACTATCTCTACGGCACCTTCCTGGCGCTGCGGGGTTTGCGGGCCGCTGACTCGCCGGATCTCAATGTCTTCCGGAAGGCGGCCGACTTCGTCCAATCGACGCAAAACACGGACGGCGGGTGGGGGGAAAGCTGCGTCAGTTACGAAGCTAATCGCTTCGTTGCCGCACCTTCCACGCCCTCGCAAACGGCCTGGGCCCTGCTTAGCCTGCTCTCCGCCGGACGGCATGATTCCGCATCAGCCGAACGGGGCTTGCGCTACCTCGTCGATACGCAAGAGGAAGACGGTGCCTGGAGCGAATCGCTCGCCACGGGCACCGGCTTCCCCAACGTTTTTTACCTCCGCTACACGCTCTATCGGCACTACTTCCCGCTCTTAGTCACCGGGTTGTACGGCCGGATGGCCGGTTTCTAGTTTCCGCTCTGAATCCGCATGCCGTAGAAGCTGCGCCATACAAAGTAAAGGCCGGCCAATAGGAACCCAAGCGTCAGCATCCAAGTGATCTCCGAACCCTGCGCCTTGAAACTTTCGGCCAGTTCCACCGCCAGGAGCCCGAACAGGGTAGTGAACTTGATGATCGGATTCATCGCCACCGAACTCGTATCTTTGAACGGATCGCCGACGGTATCGCCGACCACCGTCGCATCATGCAGTGGGGTTCCTTTGGCCTTCAGTTCCACTTCGACGATCTTCTTGGCGTTATCCCAAGCACCACCGGCGTTAGCCATAAAGATCGCCTGGTACAAGCCGAACAGCGCGATCGAAACCAGGTAGCCGATGAAGAAATACGACTCATAGAAAGCGAAGGCCAAAGTCAGGAAGAACACGACCAAAAAGATGTTGAACATGCCCTTCTGCGCATACCTCGTGCAAATTTCAACCACCTTCTTCGAGTCTTCCGTCGACGCCTTGTTCGTGCCGTCAAGTTTCATGTTGGCTTTAATAAACTCGACCGCCCGGTACGCGCCCGTCGTTACGGCCTGCATGGAAGCGCCAGTGAACCAGTAGATCACTGCGCCTCCCGTCATCAAGCCCAACAGAAACGGCGGATGGAGAATCGAAAGGAAAATCAGCTTATCCGGCTGCAGGCCATTGGTCAGCGAAACGATGATCGAAAAAATCATCGTCGTCGCACCAACCACGGCGGTCCCGATCAGCACTGGTTTGGCGGTTGCCTTAAACGTATTGCCCGCTCCGTCGTTCTCTTCGAGGAAGTGTTTGGCCTTTTCAAACTGCGGCCGGAACCCGAAGGTGGCTTCCACGTCTTTTTCGATGCCCTTGATCTCTTCGATCTGCGACAGTTCATAGACGCTCTGCGCATTGTCCGTTACCGGACCATAGCTATCGACGGCGATCGTCACCGGGCCCATCCCCAAAAATCCGAACGCTACCAAGCCAAAGGCAAAAACGGCCGGCGCCATCATCAACGAAGCCAGACCCATCATGCTGATGTAGTAAGAAGCACCCATGAGCAGCAGCATGGTCATGCCCAACCAAAACGCACTGAAGTTCCCCGCCACCAAGCCAGACAGGATGTTCAACGATGCGCCGCCCTCCCGGGAACTGGTCACGACCTCCCGCACATGCGCCGAATCGGTGGAGGTAAACACCTTCACCAGCTCAGGAATAATCGCCCCGGCCAAAGTGCCGCAACTGATCACGCTCGACAGCTTCCACCACAGCGACATATCGCCGCCAAGGGTGGGAATCAGCAAGCTGGAGACCAGATACGTCAGCCCCACCGAGATCAACGAAGTGAGCCATACCAGCGTCGTCAACGGCGTTTCGAAGTTCATCTTGTCGACGTTCGCATACTTCGACTTCGCCCACGCTTCATTGATGAAGTAGCTGAGCGCACTGGCTACGACCATCACGACGCGCATGACGAAGATCCAGACGAGAAGCTGCAGTCGAACCTCTTCCTTCGTCACCGCCAGCAGAATGAAGCTGATCAGAGCGACCCCGGTGACGCCGTACGTCTCAAAGCCGTCGGCCGAAGGACCAACCGAATCGCCCGCATTATCCCCCACGCAATCGGCGATGACGCCCGGGTTCCGCGCGTCGTCTTCTTTGATTTTAAAAACGATCTTCATCAAGTCAGCGCCAATGTCGGCGATCTTCGTGAAGATGCCACCCGCCACCCGAAGCGCCGCCGCTCCCAGCGATTCGCCGATGGCGAAACCGATGAAGCAAGCCCCGGCGTAGTCCCGCGGAACGAAGAGCAGAATGAACAGCATCAACATCAGTTCCACCGAGATCAGCAGCATGCCAATGCTCATACCGGCCTTGAGCGGAATGGCGTAGCAGGGGAACGGTTTTCCGCGCAGCGCCGCGAAGGCACAGCGCGAATTCGCGAAAGTGTTCACGCGAATCCCGAACCAGGCAACACCATAACTACCCGCAATGCCAATCACACTGAACAGCAAAATTACCGCGACCTTTAGGAACTCAAAATGCTGAAGATAACCAAAATAGAAAACGATGATCGAGCCGATGAACAGCTCGAGAATCATGAGGAATCGCCCCTGCGTGACGAGATACGTCTGGCAGGTCTCGTAGATAAGCTCGGAGATGTCGCGCATCGACTGATGCACCGGCATATTCTGTAGTTCGCGGTAGATGATCAGCCCAAACAACAGGCCGAGCGCCGCGACGAACATGCCGCCGAGTAAAAGGTTGAATCCTGAGATTCCTCCCAGAAACGTCGCCTGGTTGAAATCAGGTAGGACGAGATTGGCCTCTCCGCCTCCGCTATGCGCGGGTTGCTGGGCACAAGCCAGCAATGAAAAAAAGGCGAACGAGACGAATAGCCGTAACTTGGAATGCAGCAGCATTCAGATATTCCCTCCGGTCGAATAGACGGCCCGTCAGGTGGGCCGCCCGAGCACGATACCAGCTTGTGCGGCCGAGCGCAAAGGGATAGTTACAATTCGGCTAGAGCATTTCGAAAAATAGACACTTCAAATAGAGCGTCTCCGGCACGGTCAACAGCACCGGATGGTCCTGAGCCTGCACCCGCCGTTCCAGCACGCGCAAGGATCGACGAGCGTCCCGGGCAGCTTCGGCGACCGCCTCAAACAACATCGCTTCGCTCACATGATGCGAGCACGAACACGTCACCAAAGTGCCGCCGGGCGCCAGCAATTGCAGCCCGCGCAGATTCAGTTCTTTGTAACCGCGTACGGCCCCGTCGATCTGCGCTTTGGACTTGGCGAACGCTGGCGGGTCGAGGATAATCGTGTCGAACTGCCGCCCTCCGGTTCGATATCCGGCCAATAGGTCGAACACGTCCGCTTCTCGAAACCGGACGTTGTTGCAGCCATTGCGCTGCCGGTTTGCTTCGGCCGTGGCGAGCACTCCTGCCCCGCTGTCAACCCCTTCCACCTGCTCACAGGTCCGCGCCAGATGCAACGCGAAACCACCGGAAGAAGTGAAGCAGTCGAGCGCGTTGCCATGGCCCCACCGGGCCGCCGCCAAATAGTTCTCGCGCTGGTCAAGGTATACGCCGGTCTTCTGCCCACCCAGCAGATTCGCTTCCATCGTCAAGCCGTTCATCGTCACTTCGACCGGGCCGCTCAGCTCTCCGTATATCACCCCGCTCCGCAGCGGCAACTCTTCTTTCGACCGAACCGAAGCATCGTTCCGCTCGACAATCGCCCTCGGCGCGTACCGTTCGATCAAGGCCGCGACCACTTCGGGCTGAATCCGATCCATGCCCTGATTCAAACTCTGGATCACGAATACATCGGCGTATCGATCAACGATCAGCGCCGGCATCTGGTCCGCCTCGCTCGATATCAGGCGATAGGCGTTCGTTCCGTCCACTACCCGGTCCCGGAAGCGCTGCGCCGCAGCTAAGCGATCCGGAACGGAGAACTCCTTCCCGAGTAGGCGCAAGGTGATCTGCGAGCTGCTCGAATAATGGGCCAGACCGCAGGAACGCCCTCGTGGATCGAGTACATTTACGACGTCACCAGCTTGCGCGTGGCCTCGGTTGGAAACGTCGCTCG
>JBKJLJ010000621.1:0-5840 GCA_046597015.1 Bryobacteraceae bacterium | reverse complement strand
GCGAGGGGGAGCTTTTGACCCTGGATTTCGATGGTTCCGGTGTAGCTGCCGTTCGGGCCGGCCTGCAATTCTAGCTGCATTTCGGCGCTTTGAAAGGAACCGACGTAGGTGGTTTGGGCACAGAGCCAACCGACGGAAACTACCAGTAACGCGATCGCTTTCATGATGTCTCCTTCCTCTTCAACGCGGAATTTCGTCTAGACTGCCCGCATCATACTGCACGAACGACGGCTTGGACCGGCTTTGATCCTACAGGAATCATAGTGAAAAGCGGAGCCGTTTTGTTTCGATTGGGGGTGATGGATTTGATTCTGAGCACGGCCATATCGCCGCTGGCCTGGTTCAGGACGAGGGCGTACTGGTTGTCGGGGGTGATGGTGAGGAACGAAGGATCCTTTCCGACGGAGACGACGGCGACGGTTTTGTGGGTGACGATGTCGAGCACGCTGACGTCGTTGCGGGAGGGGCTGGCGACGAAGAGGTAGTCGATGTCCGGGGTGGAGGCGGCGGCCATCTCGCCGGGTTCGTGGCCGGCGAGGACGGTTTCGGCGACTTCGCCGCGATAGGGGTAAACGACGACGACGGCATCGAGCCCTTTGCCGGTGATGAAGAGTTGACCGCCATCGGGTTTGAAGCAGAAGCGTTCGGGTTCCAGGGCGAGGGGGAGGTGGGTTAGGAGTTGGCGGCTGGGAAGTTCGTAAATTGAGAGCATGCGGGCATGGCTAGCCCCGAAGAGGATTGCTTTGCCGTTGGCTTGGAAGCGGGCGATGGTGGCGCGGTGGGGCAGGTCAAAGGTTGCGACGATGCGGGCTTGGCGGCGGTCGATGAGGGTGGGCGGGGCTTCGGCGTAGAGGACGAGGGCCCAGGGTTCGCGTTGGGCGAGGGCGAGGGCGACGGGTTCGGCGGGGAGGGGAACTTGACTCGTGACTTTGAGGGTGTCGGGGTCGAGGAGCATCAACTTGCGGGGAGAGCGGGCGAGGGCCCAGAGTTCGCTGGTGTCCGCGAGTTGGAGGTCAACGAGATCGCCGGCGAGGGTGACTTTTCGGCGGAAGGCGAGCTTGGCGGGGTCGATCTCATAGAGGGCTCCGTTGCCGGTGCCGAGGGCGTAGATGGCTTCGCGGGAGGGGTGGGCGAGGACGGACTTGGGTTGCCCATCAATGCGGATGTGTTTGGCGACGACGAAGGCGGTGAGGTCGACGGCGGCGATGGCTTGGCCTTCCTGATTGGCGACAAAGGCGTAGCCTTCGAAACCTTTGGCCCGTTCTTTTCGGCAGGCGGAGACGGCGAGGGTGGAGGCGAGCAGGGTGCGTCGAGAGATCAAGTCTGTAGTGTAATAAAGACAGGATGTCCTGGGCACTTTTCCTCTTGGCGACGGTTTCGCTTTCTCCCTCGCTGGCCACGTGGAGAGAGGCGATAGAGAAGACAGGGAAGATTGCAGTGGTGTTGCTGCGATTGCCGGCGAACGCGCAGACCACGGCGTTGGCGCTGCCGGCGGATACTCCGGAGCGGGAGGCGCTGGCGAGTTACACCGATCAGCCGGGGTTCGTTTCGCAATATCGCGGGGCGCAGGCGATGACGGTGAACTATTTGGGGCCGAAGGGGCGGGTGAGTTTTGTGCTGGTGAATCCGCAGCACGCGGGGACGGGGGCGGCGGAGGAGGCGGTGATTGCGCACGAGTTTGGACATATTTGGTTGAAGGCGCAGCGGTATCCGGCCCCGGCGTATGCGGGGGGCGAGACGGCGTGTTTGAGTGTGCACGCGCTGGACGCGGTGCAGCACATCTTGATTCGAGAGGAGATGGAGCGGCGGGGCGTCGCCTGGAAGGCACCGTGGCAGGCGGCGTTGGGAGCGGCTTTGGCGCAGATGGAGAGCGAACCGGGGGCGGCGGCGAACGTGGGGCGGTGCCAGAGTTTGGGGCAGGCGGCGATGTGGATTGACGTAGCGCTGGGGGCGGGGGACTGGGGGAGGCAAGGTGATTTTTTAGCGGCGATGCGCCGGCGGTTTCCGGGAATGGTGCCGGCGGCGGAAGAGATCACGACCTATTTGCGTTCGGCCGGGGTGGAGGACGTGGGGCGTCACCGTGCGGCGTTGACCTTTGTGTTTGGCCGGATGAAGCGGTTAGCGCTGTCTGTGCCTCTGTAATTTACTGAAAAGAAAAGGGTACGTATGCTACCCTGAGGCTACTGCTGTCATGAATCTGCGTTCCCTGTTTAGTCTGTTCTCCTCCGACCTTGCGATTGACCTTGGCACCGCCAACACCTTGGTGTTTGCCAAGGGTAAAGGTATTGTTGTCAATGAACCATCGATTGTCGCCATTAACAAAACGAATGGCGAAGTGGAGGCCGTGGGCAAGGAAGCCAAAGAGATGCTTGGCCGGACGCCGGGCAATATTGTCGCCATTCGGCCCATGAAAGACGGCGTGATTGCCGATTTCAAAGTGACTGAGCGGATGCTGAATTATTTTATTCAGAAGGCTCATGGGCGGAAGATGCTGGTCCATCCGCGGATTGTGATTGGGGTTCCGAGTGAAATCACGCAGGTGGAAAAGCGCGCGGTAATTGATAGCGCTTATCGGGCGAAGGCGAGCGAAGTTTTCCTGGTAGAACAGGCGATGGTGGCAGCGATCGGCGCGGGTTTGCCGATTACGGAGCCGTCGGGAAACATGGTCGTCGACATTGGCGGCGGGACGACGGACGTGGCGGTGATTTCGTTGTCGGGCATCGTTTACTCGCGTTCGGTGCGGGTGGCTGGTAATGAGATGGACGACGCGATCATGCAGTATTTAAAGCGCAAATACAATTTGCTGATTGGCGAGCGCACGGCCGAGATGATCAAGATGACGGTGGGTTCGGCGTATCCGCTGGATAAGCCGCTGACGATGGAGATCAAGGGCCGGAACCTGATTGAAGGAGTTCCCAAGACTCTGACGATTGACGATACCGAGATTCGTGAGAGCTTGAGCGAATGTGTGGCGACGATTATGAATGCCATTCGCGTGGCGTTGGAGCGGACTCCGCCGGAGCTTTCGGCTGACATCAGCGATAAGGGTATTGTGTTGTCGGGTGGTGGGGCGATGCTTAAGAATTTAGACAAACGAATTCGGGAGGAGACCGGGTTGCCGGTTTCGATTGCGGAAGACCCGCTGGCTAGCGTTGTGCTGGGCACGGGCAAAATGTTGACCGATTTTAAGCTGCTTCGCCGTATCGCTATCGAGTAGTTCCGAGAGTAGTTGCCGTATGCTCAGCCGGTATCGAAATTTGGCCGTGCTCGTCCTCGTCGTGGCGGCGCAACTGATCCTGGTGGCCTACCAGGTGCGGACCAGTCAGGATGTAACCCTGCTGCGCGTTTGGACGGTGACGGCGGTATCACCGCTGGCGAAGGGCTTGGAGATTTTGCGTTCGAGCACGCTGGGCTTGGCGGAACGATACTTTCTGTTGGTGGGCGTGAACCAAGAGAATCTGGCGCTCCGGGCGGAGTTGGATCGGTTCAAGCTGGAGAATCAGTTTCTGAAAACGGAGTTGTCGACGGCGGACCGGGCCCGTTCGCTGAGCGTGTTTCAGGAGCATACCCGGAGCCGGACAGTGGCGGCGCGGGTGATTGGGACGGGAACGGGGGCGAACTCGAAGGTGGTTTTTATTGATCGGGGTAAAAGCGACGGGGTGATGCGCGGGATGGCGGTGATAACGCCGGACGGGATTGTGGGCAAGATCACGTTTGTATTTCCGCATGCGGCGCAGGTTTTGCTGGTGACCGATCCGACGTTTGCGGCGGGGGTGATCTCGCAAAAGAATCGGGTGCCGGGGACATTGAAAGGGCTGGGGCGGAGCCAGGTGCAGGTGGATTGGGTGCAGAACGAGGTGAAGGTGGAGGAAGGCGAATGGTTTTTCACTTCGGGGGACGATCGGGTGTTTCCGAAGGGACTGCCGGCGGGTCAGGTGAAGGTGGTGAAGGCGGGGTTGGCGTTTAAGGAGATCTACCTGGACCCGAGTGGGCTGATGAGGGGATTGGAAGAGGTGCTGGTGGTGCTGGAAGGGATTCATTCAGCGATTCCGGAAGGGACGCTACCGCCGGAGGGGCCGATTTTTGTAATGCCCGCCGTTCCGCCCGATGTAACGAAAACGACGCCACAGAATCCCTCGGCACCGGACGGCAATCCGGTGCTGGCGACCGATGCCGATCGACTGCGTGAGAAGATCCGCCGGATAGGGGAGTTGCAGGGCGTTCATTTTGGAACCGCGGGCCCGAGGTTGCCGAACTTCAATATGGACCCGGCGCAGGTGACGCGTCCGGCCCAGGCTGTTTATATACCGTCGGAGAAGCCACCGGAGGTGAAGCCGGCGACGCCGAGCGAACCGCCGAAGCCGAGTGCTCAGCCATAATGTATGTCCGAACTGAGTAACCAGATCCTGATTGACAATCCGCGGCGGAGCAAAATCTCCCGTTATCGACCTTATTGGTTGATTCTGGTGCCGTTGTTAGCGATCCTGTTCCAGGTCAATATCCCGCTCTTCTTTCGTCATTTATCGTATCTAGAGTTGCCACTGCTGGTGACGGTCTATTTTTCGTTGATGCGCCGGGAGCCGGTGACTTGCACGTTGATTGGCGCGGCGATCGGGCTGGTGCAGGATTCCATGTCCAACCATTACATTGGGCTATTTGGGATTGTGAAGACCCTGGTCGGCTATTTTGCAGCGTCCGTGAGCTTGCGATTTGATGTCGAGAATACGACGGTTCGATTGGTGCTAAGTTTTTTCTTTTTCTTTTTTCACCAGTTTTTTTCGTGGGTGCTGGGTCGAGGGCTCTTGGGCCAGAACGTGACCTTTGATCTTTTACAGACGCTGTTGTTTGGAGCCTTCAACGCCTTGGTGGCCGTGCCGTTATTTTTGATCCTGGATCGCTTGCGTGATCGGACCTGACAAATTCTCGATAGAATAGAGGGGAGTACTCAGATTGCCCCCGCTTTCGCACGACGCCTCGCAGCACGAAACACTAGACCCGGCGGTGCTCCGTGACGATACGAGTTTTGCGTCTTGGCGCATTGCGTTTTTCCAGTACACGGTCGTGGGCGTTTTCCTGTTCATCTTGTCGGGGTTTTGGACGCTTCAGGTGCAGGACAACCTGATCTACAGCGAAGCGGCCGACCGGAACCGGATCAAGTCGACGCCAATGCTGGCGGCTCGCGGGAAAATCCTGGATCGGGAAGGGCGAGTAATTGTCGACAACCATTCCTCATTCAGTGTGCTTTTGTCGCGTGAGAATCTGAAGGACGAGCACTTGGCGACGATTGCGGCGGGATTGAATCTGAACTATGAGGAGTTGCTGGCTCGTTTGCGGCGTTGGAAGTCGGTGCCGAAGTACCAAGCGATTGTCATTAAGGGTGATTTGACGCCGGCCGAGATTGCCTTTGTGGAGAGCCATAACGATCCGGACACGTTTCCGGAGCTGGAGTTATTGCGTGCGCAGGATCGGCTTTATCCAAAGGACAATTTGTTAGCGCACGTGATTGGTTATGTGGGAGAGGTGACTGAGGCGGAGCTTGATCTGCCCGATTTCGCCAAGTACAACCAAGGCGACCTGATTGGCAAGACGGGGATTGAGCGGCAGTACAACGAGATTTTGATGGGCAAGGATGGCGAGCGGCAGGTGGTGGTGGATTCGAAGGGGAACGAGCGGGAAGTAATCGGTTACAAGGACGCGATTCCGGGCCGGAGTTTGCAGTTGACGGTAGATTTGGATTTGCAGATTGTGGCCGAGTTGGCGATGGAAGGGCGACGGGGAGCGGTGGTGGCTTTGGATGTGCGGTCGGGCGAGGTGTTGGCGATGGTGAGTCGTCCGGCGTA
>JBKJLJ010000306.1:0-5730 GCA_046597015.1 Bryobacteraceae bacterium | reverse complement strand
CACGGTAAACGCCATCGTCTTCTCTTGGTAGATGTGCTTCCCCGCGTCCAGCGCGGCGGTGAAGTGTTCACAGTGCAGATGCTGCGGCGTCGCAATCAGCACCGCGTCGACGTTCTTATCCTCAAGCATGTAGCGGTAATCGAGATAGGTTTTCGCTCCCGGCACGAGCTGCTTGGCGGCTTCCAGGCGCGCCGTGTAAATGTCGGCGAATGCGGTCATCTCCACGTTCGGCGCGGCCATCGCGGCATGGACGATCTCCATTCCGCGGGCCCCGGCCCCGATGATGCCCACCCGAACCCGGTCGTTGGCTCCGAGCACGGAAACCCCGCTCGCTAGTCCGGTCGCCACCTTGCTGATAAAATTACGTCTCGAATCCATTGCTCTCTCATTTTACCATCGCTGCCAGCAGCGTTTGTTTCATCACCGTTTCGTCCGCTTTTACCCCCGTCCACATCTCAAATCCGATCACCCCCTGATAGACGAGCATCGTCAATCCATCCAACGTCCGTAGCCCCCGGGCACTCGCTGCCTCCAAAAACTTCGTCACCGGCGGATTGAACACCGCGTCGGCCACTAGGCACCGCGCCCGGCTTAGGTCGACGTCCGGCATCCAGTCTACGTTCGGATACAAGCCCAACGATGTCGCATTAATCAGCAAGTCGGTTTCTGGCGATACGTCGTACGATGCCCGCCAAGGCACAAACCGAATTGGCCCGTGCTTCTTCAGATCGTCCACCATCGGTGCCGCCCTCTCGCTCGACCGGTTCACCACGATAAGCTCTTCCACGCCGGCCAACAGCAACTCCGTCGCAATCGCCCTCGCTGCGCCACCGGCCCCCAGCAGCACCACCCGCTTGCCCTTCGGGTCCATGCCGACGTCCTGGGTCAAGCCGCGGAAAAACCCTCGACCGTCGGTGTTCTCGCCGATGAACCGATTCCCTTCACGACGAATCGTATTCACCGCGCCAATGATCCGCGCTTCTCGCGATAACTCGTCCAGAAACGGAATCACGGCCACTTTATGCGGAATCGTGCAGTTGAACCCCCGCCATCCCATCGCCCGGGCCCCGCGCACCGCGTCCCCCAAGCCTTCCGGGGCCACTTCTATCGTCAGATATCGCCAGTTCAACCCGGCCGCCGCAAACGCCGCTTCCTGCATCACCCCGGTAGGGTTCTCCGCCACTGGTTGACCGAAACAGGCCACCAGCTCCGCTTTGAAATTCATGGCTTGACCGGCGCCGTTTCCTTGGTCGCCGTCTCCGGCAGCGGATCCGGGGTATCGAAGGTGATCGTAGAATCGGTACCAAACTTCCGGTACATCCGGAACTCCACTTCGTTCTTTACTAAGTGTTTGCCCTCTCGCATCCGTACCTCGGCCTTCAAGGGCAGCATGAACCCTTTGCCGTTGATGTCGGTCATATCGTAGTCCAGAATCGTCTGGGCCTCCTGCACCGGAAAGTCCACCGGGATATCGGCGTCAAGGCTCAACCGGGTGACGGTTAGCGTGTCCCGCTCCACGAAAACGAGCCCGCGGTAGCCCGGCGTAACTTGCTGTTTGTCCTGATAGTTGATCGTCCAATGCGAGTTCGGCTGCGCGACATAATATTGAAACACGTGATTGCGCTTTCCCCGCAGCGTCGCCCACCGCAGCCATTCAAAACGCGCCATCGTATCCGGTTCAAAGAGCTGTTTCATCATGGAACCGAATTCCCCCGATGAAGTCGCCCCGCCCAGTCTCTGCATCGGCGTATCCACCGTGCGGCCGTTCACGCTCACCACTTTGTAATCTTCTTTCTGGTCAAAATAACTTAACCGGGCGTTGATCACGTCCAACTGTCCGAAAAAGCCCAGCCCCGAAGGATCAATGTAGCGCCGCGTTACCTGCATGCACAGAAAGTCTGGCAGGCCTTTTGAATATCCCATCGCGTACGCCCGAGCCTCGGCAATCACCCGCTTTTGCTCCTCGGCTTCCGGCGGGGGAATGAATACCGGGGCCGGCTTGGCCGCACCCACCGGGGTCGCCGCCGGTAGCTCCTTGGTCGCCACCATCAGGTCCCGCAACACCTCCACGGTCATCGGCCCCACGCCCATCGCAATGAAATCTTCAAACTGCCGCGGCGAAAGTTTGTTGGTCAGCTTGGTCTTTTTTAGGTAGGCCGCCACCGTCTTATCCGGCTGGTGCAACTCCACCGATGACTTCAGAAACCCGCGCAACTGTTCCACCGATAGCCGCGTCTGCGCCGCCAGCCCAACCGCCAGAAAAAAGACGAGTAACCGCATAATCAATTTTGACGTTTCTTCCCGCTCTTCTGTTGCGAAATCGTTGCGGCGACCGTTGCGTCGATGGCCGCCTGGGCCAGCGGCGCCATTACCCGATACCCCGCCGAATTCGGATGGAGCCCGTCATCAGCGAATTCCGCTTTCAAAAACCCGCCGGAATCAACCATCGCGTCGTAGTAATTCAGGTAAGTGAACCCCCGCTTCTTCGCAAACGCCACCATCCAGGCGTTCAACTCCCGAATCACCGCCGGCGGCCGGCCTTTCGTCATTTCAAACCGCGGATTCACGGCCATGTGGTGGTCGCTCACCGGCAAAATGCTCCCGAGAATCACCTTGATCTTATGGAACTCACAGAGGTCGGCGATCATCGTGACGTTGTTCTGAATCGTCTCTACCGCCACCCCGCGAGCGATATCATTCGTCCCCGCCAGCAGCAACATCGCCTGCGGACGATGCGCGATCACGTCGGCCTGCATCCGCCCCAGCATCTCGCCGGTAATCTGCCCGCTGATCCCCCGGTTCACGTAATCCCGCTCGGGAAAGTACTCGTTCAGCCGCCAGCCGTCGGTGATCGAATCGCCATAAAAAAGTACCCGCGCTTTGCCTGGCACCCGTGCCGCCTGGGTTCGATTCGCCTCAGCGTACCGCCGCAAATTGTCGCGATCGGCCCCCCGAAGTTGCGCCTCGGTCGTCTCGATCAGCGCCTGGAAATGGCTCTCTAACCGGCTCACCGCGTCCCGCAATTCGGCAAACTGCTTGCGCCCCTCTTCCGGGAAAGGAAACGGCTTGCGAACGCCGTCCGCGAGCGCCAGGTAGCCTTTTGCGTCCGTCAGCAGGGCTTGCGTAACGCTCAAAGACAGCCGGTTCACCACCCGCGCGCCTTTGAAATCTTCCTTCAAGTTCTCCAGAATCGGCGTCGAGGCGCGGACCAGTCCTGGGGCCGTCAGCGAGGTCGCTTCGGTCAACTGCACGATCCTTTCCGCCAACGCCAATCCATCGGGCGAACTCAGTTGCGCCCGGTTCTGTGCAAAGCTCGCCGTGCTCAGGCAAAGCAGCAGTCCAATCCATTTCATGGCTCTACTTTATCCAATTGCAGCGTCACGGTTCCGATGTGGAACTTCATCCGAACCTGAATTTGCACCGGGAGCCGTCGCGCATCGTCCGAGATCCACACAAATAGCCGCGCTTCGCGCTTGTAGATCACGTCGTTGAACAAAAAAGCCTCGTACCGGATCGCATTGAACTGTCCTGCCGGCGTGCGGATTTTCTCTTTCTCCTGGGCCTGAATACGCGCCTGGACAAACTTCTTACCGTCGCTGACGGGCAGCCTGAAGTCCTGACCCAACTCTACGGTCTGCTTCCGCAGCACTGTCAACGCCCCCAGAATGTCGTGCACGCATGTCGAAACCTCCAGCTCTCTTTCGAGCGCCATGGTTCCCTTCAGCAGGTCCTTCTCCTCATATCGCGACCGGTTCCCTTTCCACACAACATTCGTCTCGCGGCGTTTATCGCCCTCTTCGGCTAGCAGCTTTGACGATTGCGCGCAGAGTTTTTCGTTCAGAGTCACCGTGTAGTTGTCGTTGACTCGGAACAGTCGCGAAACCAAACCGGCCGAATGCAGATGCATTTGCAGAAAGGTGCCGGTCGGGGTCGTGTTCGTCGTCACCACCGCCGTCCCGGCGTTCACCATGCGCCATTCCACCTTATAGCTTAACTTCTCGGTAGGCAGCGCTGTCTGCGCCGCCATCTGTGCACTCGTCTGCAGGCAAACCATCGCGATTACGAAAAGCAGCTTCATGGAACACCTGAGTTTGGCAAATCCACGTGCTACGCTGCAAGCTTGGCCCTCCGTATTCTCCTGTCCATTCTCCTGGCTGCCGCCGGCTGGTTGTACTGGGACGCCCGAATTCCTGGCCTTCCCCTTACCTCCTGGCAGGTGGATCGGCTCCTTGACCCCGCCCAACCGCCGCATCGAATTCGGCGAGCGATCAGCCAACTCACCGGTCCTCACCCCGCGCTTCCCGCCCTCCGCGGCTACCCCGACCCCGCCATCCGCGCCGTCGTCGCCCGCTGGACGCCGGACCCGGCCCAACTCGAAGACTCGTCGCCCTGGGTGCGCCTCAACGCCGCCTTAGCCCTCGAACGTAACGAACCCCTCGCCGCCCGGTCGGTGTTGCTCGCCACTCTCCGCCCCGCCGTCCTGTTCGCCTCCGAAGCCGGCCAGATGCAATGGAGGTTGGCCGAAGGGGCCCAAGTTGAAACCAAGGACGAACTGGGCACCTACAACGGGCAGTCGCTTGCTGCCCCCTGGCCGGGCCGTCTTTTGAAACGATACGTGCAAAGCGGCGACGCCATAAATCCCGGCCAGCGCATCGCGGACGTCGCGTTGGCTGACCAGTGGCAGATCGCTACTCTAGACGCACTGGGCCGCATTGGGCTTCCCGTAGATTCCGACGCCCTCCATGTGTTCGAAAGCGAAAAATACCCCACGGCGGTGCAACGCGCCGCCGCCGCAGCCATCAAACACATCGAGAGCCGTCCTCGAAAAATCCAATGAAAACTCTCCTCCTCTTCCTGCTGCCCCTTGGGCTCTTTAGCACCACTATCGAAGTCACCCTCGACCCTTCCCTCGCTCCCACCGGCACCTCCGGTCGCCTCATTATTCTCATGAAAAAGGGCAAACCGCAGGGGGACTCGATCCGTACCGGCTTCATCCCCGGCGAAACCTGGATGGCGGCCAAGGAGATTGAGCACTTGGCCCCAGGCGCCACCGTCACCGTCGATGGTGACGATGTCGCGGCCCCGCTGCCTTTCTCTCAAGCCCCCGCCGGGGAGTGGCACTACATGGCGATTCTCGACCGCGATCACAGCTACGCCCTTTCCGGAGCCGGCCCCGGCGACTTCGTCAGTGCCGTTTCCACCGAACCAAAGCTTACGCTCTCGAAAGTCAATCCCGCCCGCCCCGCCCTGGTCGACACCGAGACCGTGAAGTTAGTCGAGTTCGAAAGCCCGCAACTCAGCCGCTTTTTTGGCCGGCCGATTCGCATGAAGGCAGGGGTCCTGCTCCCCGAAAATTTCTCGAAGGCCGGTGTAAAGTTCCCGACCGTATATCATGTCCACGGTTTCGGGGGCGACCATGCCGAAGCATGGCGCGCCAAACCCGCCACTAAGTTCAACGCCGTCCACGTCTATTTAAACGCCAACGTCCCCGGAGGCCACCACGTCTTCGCCGATTCAGCGAACAACGGCCCTTGGGGAGCGGCGCTCACCCAGGATCTGATCCCGTTTCTCGAGAAAAAATACAAATTAATTCCCCGGCCATACGCCCGCTTCCTCACCGGCCATTCCTCCGGCGGTTGGTCAACGCTCTGGTTACAAGTCGCCTATCCGAAATTCTTCGGTGGCACTTGGCCCACGGCCCCGGACTCGGTCGATTTCAAGAGCTTTACC
>JBKJLJ010000098.1:0-4943 GCA_046597015.1 Bryobacteraceae bacterium | reverse complement strand
TAACGACGCCGTAGTGGCCTTCGAGGAGCAGATGGGTATTGAAACTGAGGTAGGCGACGCGGTCACCGGGTTGAAGGCCGAGCGAGAGGAGTGTGCCGGCGAGGCGTTCACAGCGTTCGGCGAAGTGGCCGTAGGTGAACTGTTTTTCGCCGCAGACGATGCCGATGCGGCGGTTGAAAACATCGGCGGCGCGGTAGAGATAGCGGATGGGAGTGAGTGGCAGGTTCATTTGGCGAATCGTTTGAAAAAGCTATCAGATTTCCAGGTGGGCCGCTGCGGTTGGTTGGCGACGCGGGTGACGAGAGCGGTGAGATATTCGGTAAAGCGGCCGGCGGCGGGGATGTCGATGGGTTGTTGGAGGTCGTCGGAGACGGCGTGGTAGCGGGTTTTAAGCCACTCGCTTTGGAGCTTTTCTTCGGGGGAGCCTTTTTCGTAGCCGAACTTGAAGGCGAGGGAGGGGATGCCGGCGCGGATGAAGCTGTACTGGTCGCTGCGGATGAAGCGGCGTTGTTCGGGAGTGGGGTCCGGAAGGATGGGGAGATCGAACTCTTTGGCGACGATGCGGGCGGTGTCGCCGAGGGTGGATTCGTCGATGCCGAGCAGGGTAAGGAACTTCAACGGATGGAGCGGCATGAACATGTCCATGTTGCAGTCGGCGACGATTTGCTTAGCGGGGACGGTAGGATTCTGGGCGAAGAAGCGGGAGCCTTGGAGGCCCTTTTCTTCTCCGGTGACGGCGACGAACAGGACGCTGCGTTCGAGGGGTTGGCCGGCCTTTAGCTGACGGGCGACTTCGAGCATGGCGGCGATGCCGGAGGCGTTATCGAGGGCACCATTGAAGATGCCGTCGCCGGCGAAGGACGTGGTTTTGCCGAGGTGGTCGAGGTGGGCGCTGATGACGATGAATTCGTTTTTGAGTTTGGGATGGGAGCCGATGAGTTTGGCGACGACGTTGGGGCTATCGAGTTCGCCTCGCTTGACGGCGATGGTGGCGGCGAGTTGGCCTTTGAGTTCGAACTTGGGCAGTGGTTGTTCGGCGGCGGCGAGCGCGAGGAGTTCTTTCGCGGTGTGTCCGGAACCGGTGAAGAGCACCTCGGCCTCGGCGGGATTGAAAGTGAGCGAGATCTGTTGCCCGGTCTCGTCGGCGATGGCGGTCATTGACGGCTGGAGGCGAGCGGCAGAGGCGCGGAGCCAGGGAACGGTTTGGACGCGGGGGATGGTGATGAGGCCGATGGCGCCGAGTTTGCGGAGCGGGTCCCAGCGGACGTCGCCGGATTGGACGTGAGCGGAGAGCGGCCCCGGCCAGCCTTTGGGAGTTCCAGAGAGCATGACGACAATTTTGCCTTTCAGCTTAAGGCCTTTGAGGTCGTCGTGCTTCATTTCTGGCACGCGGAGGCCGTAGCCGATGAAGACCATGGGCGCTTTCACGCTGGGGGCGGGATTGGTCCGGAGGCCAAAGTAGGCCTGTTTGCCGAGTTCGATGGGCAGCGTTTGGCCGTCGCGGAGGAGGGCGAGGCTCGAGTTCGGTTCGTTGATTTGGCGGGTTTGGAACTTCACGGGCTGCATGTAGCCTTGGGTTCCGGCGGCGGCAAGGCCGAGGCGTTCGAACTGTTCAGCGACATAGGCGGCGGCCAGGCGGTGGCCCTCGCTGCCGGTGTTGCGGCCTTCGAGTTTGTCGTCGGCGAGGAACTGAACGTGCTTCCACCAAAGTTGGCCATTATTCTCGGCGGAGACAGAAGTAACAAGCAGGGCAAAGCAAAAAACGCGGAGCATGAGTATCCTTAAGGTTTCGGCCAAGTTGCTGACGGAATCTCCATTATAGTGAGGGCACTGAGATGAAGCGCGTATTGATCGGGCTAGCGGTAGTCGGGGTGCTGGGTGTGGTGTGGGCGCAACGCCGGCCCCAACCGGAGCGGCCGCAGCGGTTTGCAGCGCGCGGGACGAGGGTGGCGATCGGGGCGGGTACCGATGCCGCGGCGGACGCTGGGATGCGATTGGCGTTTGCGGGCGGGAATGCCGTGGATGCTGGCGTGGCGACGATGTTCGCGGCGAGTATTGTCGAGTATTCGCATTTCGGCTTTGGCGGCGAAGCGCCGATTTTGATTCGAACGAAGGAAGGCAAGGTCGTCTCGATCGCCGGGGTAGGGACGATGCCGAAGTTGGCGACGGCGGAACTCTTTCGGAATCGGCGGATGCTGCCGGGCGAGGTACAGAACCTGGAGCCGAATGGGCTGAAGGGGATGGTGCCTGTGGCGGGCCTGATGCCGGCGCTAGTGCCGGGGATGGTGGAGGCGGGGTTGGTGGCGCTGCGGGAGTACGGCACGAAGTCGTTTGCGGAGGTGATTCAGCCGGCCATTGAGTTGGCCGATGGAGCGCCGCTCGACGAGATGAGGGCTGGTTCGATTGCGCGGTCACGACGGTTTTTTGAGATGTGGCCGACCTCGAAGGCGGCTTATCTGCCGCCGGGCATGACCCCGATTCCGAGTGCGATCTTCCGGCAGCCAGACTTGGCGCGGACGTTGCGGGCGATGGCGTCGGCGGAGGCGCGGGCGACGAAGGGCGGGGCGGCGCGGCAGGGCGGGATTGATGCGGTGCGCGACTACTTCTATCGCGGCGAGATTGCGCGGAAGATCGATACGTTCAGCAAACAGAACCAGGGGCTGCTGCGCTATGAAGACATGTCCGCGTTTCGGTTGGAGCCGGAGGAGCCGGCGTCGACGACCTACCGCGGATACACGATTTATAAGCCGGGTTTCTGGAGCCAAGGGCCGATTTTTCTGGAGACTCTGAACCTGTTGGAGGGGAGTTCGCTAGGGGAGATGCAGCATAATTCGACGGCGTATCTGCACACCGTGACGGAGGCGTTGAAGTTGGGCTATGCGGACCGGGATACCTACTACGGCGACCCGAAGTTTTCGAAGGTGCCGATGCAGACGTTGCTTTCGAAGGAGTATGCGGCCGAGCGGCGGAAGCAGATTGGGGCGCAAGCTTCGATGGAGTTTCGGCCCGGGTTGATTGACGGCAAGAAGGGGTTGCATCCCTCGCAGTCCGAGATCGTGCGGCACAAGATTGACGATGAGCTGATGGCGCGGGATACGACGTCGGTAGCCGTGGCGGATGCGGATGGGATCATCTTTGCAGTGACGCCCTCGGGTTCGTGGCTGCCTTCGGTAGTGGCCGGGGACACCGGGATTCCGTTGACGCAGCGGGCGCAGAGCTTCTTGCTGGTGGAGGGGCACCCGAACGAGTTGGCGGGAGGGAAGCGACCACGGGTGACGTTGAGCCCGACGATTGTGACGCGGGACGGGAAGCCTTACTTGGCGTTGTCGACGCCGGGCGGGGACAACCAGGATCAGGCTTTGCTCCAACTGTTTTTGAACGTGGTGGAGTTCGGGATGAATGCGCAGACGGCCGTGGAGGCGCCCCGGTTGCAGACGCGGCATTTGGTTTCGAGCTTCGACAACCATGCGATGAGCCCGGGAGACTTGATGCTGGATGAACGGGTGGCACCAAACGTGGTGCAGGAGTTGGCCCAAAAGGGGCACCAAGTGAGTACACGGTCGAAGTGGGCGAGCGGATCGGCGCCGGTGCTGTTGCGCTATGCGCCGGGCGGGACGATTGAGGCGGGGGCGGACCCGTACGGGTACCGCACGGCGCGGGCTTGGTAAGCAATCTCTCTCTGTTTGCGGCGGAGCCGACGGCGCTGGCGATGAAGCTGGCGCGGTTGGCCGAGCGGGGCATTTTGATTGGGACGAGTTCGTGGAAGTACGAGGGTTGGCTGGGGCAGATTTATACGCCGGACCGGTATTTCACGAGGGGCAAGTTCTCGGCCAAGCGGTTTGAGGACACGTGTTTGGAGGAGTACGCCGAGACGTTTCCGATCGTCTGCGGGGACTTCAGCTTTTATCAGTTTCCGTCGGAGGAGTATTGGCGGAAGCTGTTTGCGAGCACGCCGAGTTCGCTGCGGTTCGCGTTTAAGGTGCCGGAGGAGATTACTGTAAATGTCTTCCCGTCGCATCCGCGATACGGGCGGCGGGCGGGTTTGGAGAACCCGAACTTTCTGGACTTCAACCTGTTCCGGCAGATGTTTCTGGAAATGCTGCGGCCGCATAGCAAGCGGGCGATTGTCCTGCTGTTCGAGTTCGGCCAGATGTCGAAGAAGACGATGCCGGACGTGGACGCGTTTCTCGAACGGCTGGTGCCGTTTTTGGATCAATTGCCGGAGGGGCCGCGCTATGCGATTGAGCTGCGGAACGCGGAGTTTCTGAGCCGGGACTACTTCGAGGCGTTGCACGAACGCGGGGTGGCGCATATCTTTAACGCCTGGACGCGGATGCCGGACTTGCCGGCTCAGAGTGCGATGCCGCAAGCATATACTGCCGATTTCACGGTGGTGCGGGCGCTGCTGCGGCAGGGTCGGGCTTACGAGGACGCGGTGAAGAGCTTCTCGCCGTACGAGCGGATTCAGGATCCGAACGTGGAGTCGCGGGACGCGCTGCGGGCGCTGATTCAACGGTCGTTGGGCCTGCAGCAGCCGGCCTATATTTTTGTGAATAACCGGTTTGAGGGCAATGCGCCTTCGACGATTGAAGCGGTGATTGAGGGGATCGACGTATGATGACGCGGCGGGAGTTGTTGGCCGCGCCGGCCTTGCTACAGCGGGTGCCGACGCCGATGAACGTGCTGTTCGTGATGGCGGATCAGCATCGGGCGGATTGCGTGGGCGGGTTGGCGCATACGCCGAATTTGGACCGGTTGGCGCGGGAGGGGGCGACGTTTCAGAGCGCTTACTCTTCGACGCCGACTTGTACGCCGGCGCGGGCTTGCTTGCTGACGGGGCTGTCGCCGTGGAACCACGGGATGTTGGCTTATGGGAAGGTGGCACCGCGGTATGCGTACGAGATGCCGCGGGCGATGAGTGAGCTGGGTTATTTCACGGCGGC
>JBKJLJ010000632.1:0-4235 GCA_046597015.1 Bryobacteraceae bacterium | reverse complement strand
GGCGACGCACCCGTGGGTTTGCGGCCGATTGATTCAGGCCCCACTCACAAGCTGGGGGCTTGGCGGGCGACGGCCATCTGCGGAAACGACATTACTTCCAGCACTCTCTACGTCGCGGCGCTTTGCGCGATGCAGGCCGGAGCGCTGGCTCCGCTCGCTCTGGCATTGGTTGCCGCGGTGCTATACCTATTCCGTAAGGTCTACGCCGAAGTCGGTTCGGCGCTGCCTTTGAATGGGGGAGCTTACAACGTCCTCCTGAATACGACGACCAAGGCGAAGGCGTCCATCGCGGCGTGCCTCACCGTGCTGTCGTATGTCGCGACCGCGGTGCTGAGCTCAAACGAGGCGGCGCACTACGCTCACAATCTTTTGCCCTCGCTCGACGTGGTGTGGGCAACGGTCGGGCTTCTGGGGTTGTTCGCGATTCTGAATCTGGTGGGGATCTCCGAATCCTCCAACGTTGCCCTGGGTATCTTCGCCTTACACATGGGGACTTTGGCGCTGCTGGTGGCTATCTGCGCGTATGCGGTTGTGACGGATTTATCGCCGCTGACGCTGAATCTGGGAACTCCTCCGCCCGGGGGGTTTTTGCGGGCTACGTTCTTTGGTTTTTCGGCTGCCATGCTGGGGATCAGCGGCTTCGAGAGTTCCGCCAACTTCATCGAAGAACAACAAGCGGGTGTATTCCCGAAGACGCTTCGAAACATGTGGATCGCGGTCGCATTCTTCAACCCGGTCATAAGCTTTCTCTCGCTCGGCCTGATCCCTTTGGTGGCTATGCGGGAGCATCAGAACGACCTTCTTGCCCACATGGGCTCCTTGGCCGGAGGGGAATGGCTACGGAAACTGGTGAGCCTTGACGCCACACTGGTTCTGGCAGGAGCCGTGTTAACGAGCTTTGTCGGGGTGAACGGCCTGGTCAGGCGCATGAGCCTCGATCAGTGCCTGCCCCAATTTCTGCTGGTGGAAAACGAATGGCGGCGGACGAACCACTGGATCATCCTGATGTTCTTTGCTTTGTGCTGCTCGATTCTATACATAACCTCCGGCAAGATCGAAACGCTCGCCGGAGTCTATACTCTGTCGTTTCTTTGCGTCATGGCACTGTTCGCCATCGGGAATATCCTCTTGAAGGTGGAGCGCGAACGCCTGCGGCGAGACGTTCGAGCAAGCTGGGCCGCGGTGATCGTCGGGTTACTTGCGGTTCTGGCCGCCCTCGTCGGAAACTTGACGCTCAACCCTGAGTATGTGCGTATTTTCGCTATCTATTTCACGGTTGCCATTGCTGTTGTCGCCGCGATGCTTCTTCGCGTCGAGATCCTCAAGTTCGGTCTGTGGATAGTGCAGGGCTTGATCACTTTAGTTCAGAGCAAGAGCAACCGGCTGAATAACTCGTTGATGAGCCAGATCGCCAGCATCCACGCCCTGCAGGTGGTGTACTTCACACGGGGAGATGATCTTGCGGCGCTTAATCGCGCCGCCGTCTATGTGCTCGGCAACGAGTTGACGAATAACCTGAAGTTTGTTCATTGCTTTGAACAAGATTCTGATATTTCGCCAAAGCTCGCCGACAACCTTCGCGTCATCGACGAGATCTATCCCAAACTTCGCATCGACCTGGTGCTCGTGCAGGGGAAGTTCGGTCCACAACTGATTGAAAAGCTATCCCTTCGTCTGGGAGTGCCCAAGAACTACATGTTCATCGGCACTCCGGGCGACAGCTTTCCGCACAACATCGCCGAGCTCGGGGGTGTTCGGCTGATTCTGTGAAAAGCGGAATCTCCAGGGCTAGCGTAGATTTGCGATCCAGTCCGTCATGCTTGTGTCATGGCAGATTCCCAGTTTGTGCAGACTTCCAAAGCCTTCCGGAGATCACCTTGAATCCAGTTGCCGGATGCCATCCGCACGGCGTCGGTCTTCGGCTCAAACGCGATTCCGAGGCCCGCCTGCTTCAGGAGAAAATGTCCCTGTGCTTTCGCCGAACCTCTTCTGGGATCGAGACGGTGTTACCGGATCGTTGATGTTTGCCTAGAAAGATCCCCATGAGTGTATTGTTGACCATGAATTATACGGGTAGATCGGCAGAACTCCAATAGCCAGAATGGGTGTTGGCTATGTGGTCCGTTCATCTTATGAGGCACAATGAATTTTGTGCTGGCGCGAGCTAGCAAAAGAATTCTTCTCGTGGATCTCGATCCCCAGGGACCCTCGGCGCTAACAGGCACTTTGTAGGACAAGCCTATAGATTTGGGTCGCCTCACACGACGATAAACCCCCGATGCCTCGGAACCGCGAGGATAAGGGATAATAAAGGCTAACGCCTTGCGCAGCCCCCGACCCACCGATCATCGGATCTTAACTTCAAACCCGCTTCGCCCCATTAGGCGTTTGGCTTCCACGCTATTATGCTTTGCGATTTGGCTATTACACGCCGTGGCTCAGGCGGCAGATGGACTCGAGTTGCCGAGATGCAATGTTCCGATCGTTCCAATCGGGAACGGCTCGTGCGCTTTCGCAGACTACAACGGCGATCACAAGCTAGACGTCGCGTTCGCCTCGACGCCGATAGGCGGAATGACTCGATCTCTCGAGATCACGGTTCGCCTGAACGGCACCGACTCGACCCAACTGCTCTCCACTCACGGCAGATCCGCCTCTGGAGTTGCCTTCCGCGACGTCGACGGAGACCATGACCTCGATCTAGTCCTTACAGAGTACTTTCGAATGCCCGTTGCCGTATTTCTAAATGATGGCAACGGCGGCTTTTCCTTCGACAGCGACGATGCCTACCTCAGCTCTGCTGGGGAGGAGGCCTGCTCTGCCTTTGAACCCCATTCCTACCGGGCGACTCTCGAACCTGAAGTTGGTCGCAACTCCCGACTAGATCAGTTCTGCGGGCTGGCTGAGGGTAATGGCTTCTTTGCATTAGGACCACCGCAGACGCCTCCATCCGTAGAGCCAAGCACTCATCGATTCCGGTACCCCCATCGTTCTGAATCAGCTCGCGCTCCCTAAGACACACCCAGTAAAGCCCCGACCCGCACACCCGTTCGGGTGAAGCGTTGAATTTGTGTCTGTTTCAATCGCCAGCCCTCAGTGCTGCCGGCAAGGGAGTTCTTTACTGTCATATGAAATCTCAATCCATTTGTGCCCTCTTAACGTTGGCAATTTCCTGTGCGAACGCCCAGGCCCAGCCACAAGCCCTTCATCCTCCGCAGTCCCTTCCGGAACGGCTGTCTCTTAGGGACGCCGAGGAACTCCTTCTTCAGCGAAATCTGGCGATAGCCGGAAGCCGTCAGCAGATTGAGGTGACCGAGGCCCTTCGAAAGGTGGTCGGCTTAAAGCCCAATCCCACCTTACAGTTCGGTGCGGAACAAATTCCATTCGTCTCCCCCATTGCTGGAAGTGTGCCACGCCTCTTTGCCACCAATCCTGACGCGGGTGCGAACCCTGTTTACACTGCGCAACTCGGGCGATTGATTGAGCGAGGCGGAAAGCGCGAACTGAGGGTCCAGCAGGCGGAGGCCCTCGTGGATGTTGCAAAGGCTCAACTGACTGATACCTTTCGGCAACAACTTTTGCAGCTTCGCCAAGCTTTCACGAATGCCTTTCTCGCTAAAGACAACCTAAAGTTTGCCGAGGAGGTTGAACGCCAATACAGAGACATCGAGCGTGCAATGGAAGCCCGCCTTCTAGCTGGAGATATCGCCAAGGTCGATCTTCAGCGGGTACAGGTGGCGAGGCTTCCGTACCAGCAAGCCGTAATCGATGCTCGAGCGGCTTACTCGCAGGCTGCCAGAGACATAGCGACCATTCTGAGTGCTCCAGGGGCAGCACCGTCGTCGGTCCAATTGAGGACCTCTTCAATTGTACTTGCCCCGACTCTCGAATTGATGGGTGATCTCAACGTTACTCCGGTACTGCCCGCTCTCGAAGAACTCCGGGTCGTCGCGCTGCGTGAGCGGCCTGACTTGAGTGCCGCGCAATCAATTGTAAGAGCCGCCGAACGTGGAACTCGACTGGCAGAGGCGCAGAAAGTCCGGGATCTCTATACCGCCGTCGAGTACCAACGAGTCGGCAACGACCACTCCGTCGGAGCGACCGTATCGTTCCCGCTCTTCCTCTATAACAATCAGAAAGCCGGAATCGCGCAAGCGGTCGCACAGGAGCGATTAAATTCGCTTCAATCGCGACAGCTGGAGCAGCAGGTTCTTGCAGATGTTGACAAAGCGTAT
>JBKJLJ010000447.1:0-7902 GCA_046597015.1 Bryobacteraceae bacterium | reverse complement strand
CATGGGATTTAAGCTCGCGGATGGTGCTCGTCCACGACGCGGCGCAATCGACCGCGGGCGACGTGGGTGTAGATTTGAGTTGTGCCGATGTCGGAGTGGCCGAGCATCGCTTGGACGCTGCGTAAGTCAGCTCCTCCTTCGAGGAGGTGAGTCGCAAAGGAGTGGCGTAAAACGTGGGGAGTCAGGTTATGGAAAATGCCCACCGACTTACCGTGTTGGCCGAGTAACTTCCAAAAGCCCTGCCGGGTCATCCGGGCACCGCGGGCGGTGATAAACAAATATCGACTCGCTTTTCCCTTCAGTAAAAGGGGGCGGCCGGTGTTACAGTAAGCCTCGATGGCGGTGATGGCGGGGCGACCAACCGGAATCAACCGTTGCTTGTTCCCCTTGCCAGTAACCCGAAGGTAGCCCAGGGCCGGATTCAGATTCATGATCTCAACGTTGATCAACTCCGATACCCTGAGGCCACAGGCATACAACAGTTGCAGCATCGCAAGGTCCCGCAAACCGAGCGGGGTTTCCGGCGTAGGAGCCAACAGGAGCTTTTCCACATCGTTCCCGCTCAGGAACTTGGGGATGGCCTTCATCGCCCGTGGCGCCGAAAGCAACTCGGTCGGGTTCCCCTCAATACGCTTCTCCCGCTGGAGGTGGCGGTAGAAGTTGCGAAGTGTAGTAAGGTGACGGGCCACAGTGCGAGCGGAGCAATCACTTTGGTACAGCGAGTCGAGGTACTTGCCAATCTCCTCGGGTCCTTGCAGGATAGACGCGTCGGCGCCTCCGCAAAAACAGGAGAATCGATCGAGGTCCCGACCGTATGAATCTAACGAATTAGCGGCAAGACCTTTCTCAATCCGACAAAAGTCGATAAAGTGGCGGATCTCCGCGGCGAGAGAGCCCTCGCGGTACATTGCCCTAATGATACAATACTTAACAAAAATGTTGAACTTCTATTGCCAAAATCAAAAAATTGTAGGGGGTTAAGCACGTTTTGGCAAGTTCTGCAAGCAAAAAAGTACGTGTTTTGCGGTTCGAGCGGGAGCCGCTTTACGGTTTCGTGCAGTCTTCGACGTTCCAAACGCCGCTAGGAGTCGAGTTTCTCTCCCAAGATGGGAACTTGAGTACGATTGCTTACGCCGACGTGAAGGCGATCTGTTTCGTTCAGGGGTTTGACGATCCTGCCCCGCGCTTGGATGGCGCCTACTTCGTCAGCCGGCCGAAGAAGTCGGGTCTTTGGGTCCGGATGCGCTTTCGGGATGGGGTCCAAATGGATGGGTTGCTAGGGAACCAACTGTTGCAGTTGGAACCGTTTGGGTATATGCTCACGCCGCCCGATCAGGCGATCAACCCCCAATGGGTCTTCGTGCCCCGTGCGGCCTTGGTCGATTTGCAAGTGCTAGCCGTGGTCGGCAGCGGTTTGAAAGCGTCGAAGAAGTTCGCTTCGCCTAAGCCGGAAGCCCAGGCGAAATTGTTCTAGAGCGCCTTCAGGCGGACGATATCGGCGGGTAGTTCGAAGAGCTTCGGATCTAATTTATTGTTGATCGAAACTTGGTCGGAGAAGATTTCGAAGATCTTCTCGCCGTCCCGATTCCGCACGATGTTCCAAGGCCACTTGACGCCGTTGCCTACATCGCGGTACTTGGCGAAGATGGTGATCTCTTCGTGGCGAACCTTCAAGTTATCGCGCCGATAGAAGACCTGCCGCAGGGGAAGTTTGGTGGTTCGATGTAAGTAGAGAGTTACAACCCGATTGGCGGCGTCGGTAACATCGACGATCTCGACCGGTTGGTTTTCGAGAACGCCGGTTTCTTTGTGCTCGATGATCAGTCCGGGTTCGTTTCGCCGATGGCGAAGCAGATAGAAGACGTTGCGAAGCGTCGTATCCTGGTACCGCTCCCAAACCTCGGGAAGCAAGGGACGCGCTCCGCGCTCGGAGAGCTGGAAGGCCTGGGTCTCTTCAAACAGGACGGCGTAATCTTCTTTGACCTTGCCGTAGGATTGGCGTTCCCGCACCGCCAGAACGCCTGGCTGGGAGGACGCCGCGTAGTGGGTGTAGATCCGCGCCCGAGTCAAGCCGGATAGCCGTTCCCGATAAAACGAGTACAGCCGGCCCTGCTCGGTCCGGTCTTCCATGGCCAGGAACTCCGGCCCGCCGAGGGCGGCCAGAGTCTGGTCGAGGAACGCTTTGCCCGCCTGTTGGCGATCCGCGAGGAGCAGTCCCGGGGCGGCGAGTGAGAAGAGCGCAGTGCGTCGGGTCACTTTTTCATGATCTCTTCCAGTTTGACGGCAGTGTTGGTCTGGATGGTTTCGACAATTGTGGTTCCGGCGGTCTTGCCCCCCTGCACGATCACCGTCTTGTAAGGGAACTTCACCCCGTTGACGTCCTTCCAATCGCTGTATTGCCGCTCCACTTCCATCTTGCCCGAGGGACCCATCATCTCCACGATTAACTTGGTGGGGAGGCCGGTGGCAGGGTCAACCGCGAGCCGGCCCGAGTTCCCGCCGGCGTCCGAGATCTCGACGAGATTGTCGCCGACGGCGTTGATGGTGCGGCCCTCGATTTTGTCGCTTTGCAGGAGGACCACCAACATCGCGAACAGTTCGTCGCGGACCTGCTTGAGCACGGGTGGGGGCATCGGCTGCGGAGCGGGCGCGCCGGGGGGGACCAGGAAGCCGCTCTGCCCGTCAAATGCGGCAATCACTTTGCCGAAGGGCAACTCCTGTTCCTGGCGAACTTTATCCGGCAGGATGAGTTGCACCTTTTGGTTCACCTTCATCGGGCCTAGCTCGGCCTTATTCACCATGGTCACGTCTTTAATCGCGGCCAACTTATCAGCGCCGCCCATAGCGGTTTGCACCCGGGCGAGTAATGCTTTGCCCTTAGCGAGCGAAGCGGGGTTGGCCGCGGCAATGGCTTTGGCGGGTTCCTTCACGGTCAGATCCAACTTGGTGATCGGCAGCTTCAGGTCCGAGAGCGGCGTCTTCAACTGGTCGGTGTTGGTGATGACGACGTAGACGAGCTTGTCCGGCTGGATGTACTGTTTGGCGACGCGGAGAATGTCCTGCTTGGTCACAGCAGCGACGGCCTTCTGGTAGGTGAACAGGAACTCCTTCGGATAGGCGTAGTATTCGTAACGGAACAGGCGAGACAGGGTCTTGGCCGGGCGGTCGAAGTTGAAGACGAAGGAGTTGAGCACCTTCTCCTTGGCGTCGTTGAGCTCTTGATCGGTCACGGGTTCAGTGCGGATCCGGTTGATCTCCTGCTGAATGGTCTGCAGGGTAAGAACCGTCGATTCGGATTTCGTCGAACCCGAAACGCTGAATAGGCCGGGGTTCAAATATCCCGCGCCCCAACTCGCTCCGACGCTATAGGCCAGACCCAATTCGGTCCGAACCTTACGGAACAGGCGCGAATCGAAGCTGCCGCCAAGGATGTCGCTCAGCACTTCGAGGGCTGGATAATCTTTATCGCTCAACATGCCGCCGAAATGGCCGACGCTGAACGAGGTCTGGTTCACTTCCTTTTTGTCGCCGACATACACGCCGGGCGTGGCGACGTGGGTCGCCTTGGGAAATGCCGGCGGCGGCGGCTGTTTGACGGTCCATTTCGCGAAGAGCTGCTCGAGCCGGGCGCGCATCGCGGCCTTATCAAAGTCGCCCTGAATGGCGAGTTGGATGTTGGCCGGGAAGTAGTAGCGTTGATGGAAGGCGACCAAGTCGGCTCGCTTGATGCGGTCGAGGGTCTCGTATTCCACGCTCCGTCCGAAGGGGGTTTCCTTACCGTAGACGATATCGGAGAACTCGCTAGAGTTCACTTGGCCGGCATCGTCGTAGCGCCGGGCGATCGACGACCGGTACTGCATCAGGAGGAGGTCGATCTTCGGCTGGCGGAATTCGGGGCCGGTCAACACGTCGTAGAAGACGCCCAACACTTCGTCCGTATTTTCCTTCAGGCAGTTGAAGGAGACCGAGGCCAAGCTCTCGTCGATACCAGATTCGACGCCGGCCGCGATGGCCTCCAGTTGTTCATCCAACTGGTCTCCGGTCTTCGACTTCGTGCCGCCTGTGCGCATCGTGCCGGCCGCGATAATATGCAGCCCGGTCTTATCGGCCGGTTCGAGTAGCGTTCCCGTCCGAACCAGAGCGATGCCGTTGACCAAGGGAAGATTATGGTTTTCGAGGAGAAACACCTTCATGCCATTGGGCAAGGTGAAGGTATCGATATCCGGGATCTTGACTTCGCCGAGCTTTGGGAACTTCAATTGCTTATAGGCCGGTTGCGCGAAGGCAAGGGCGGAGACGGCGAAGAGAGTGAGTAGGGTGCGCATGGATTACTTGCCCTCCGGCTTAGTTTGAATGCTGTATGCGACGGTGCGATTCTTGTTGGTGAGATAGGTGTTCAGCACACGCTTCACGTCGGCAGAGGTGACCTTCTCGAGGTCATCGAGCTCCGTGAAAACCTTTTTCCAACTGCCGAGGGAAACGTGGGATTCGGCCATTTGGCGGGCCAAGCCGCTGTTGCTATCCAGCCCGGCAATAAACGCCGCGCGCAGTTTCGTTTTTACCCGTTTCACGGCGGCTTCGTCGATCGGATCCTTCTTCATTTTTTCGATCAACTCGTCCCAGGCTTTTTCAAGATCTTGGACCGTTTTGCCGGTGTTGGGGACCATGAAAGCGATGAACAGGTTCGGGTATTTGCCGCTGGGGAAGACGGCTCCCGTATCGGCGCCGAGCGCTAACTTCTTTTCTTCAACCAGTTCGCGATTCAGCTTGCCAGTGCGACCGCCCGAAAGGATACCGTCGAGAACCGCGATGGCCGGATCGTCGGGATGGGTGCCTTCCGGCCGATGGTAGGCGATGGCAAGAAACGGTTGCGCTTCGGTATCGACCGTCACGCGCTTCTCGCCGTTCTGCGGCGGCTCCAGAGTATACAAGCGCGGCGGCAGCGGGCCGGCAGGGATGGGTCCGAAATACTTTTCGGCCATCTGCTTGATCTGCCTGGCGTTCACGTCGCCGACGATGGAGATGGTGATGTTGGCTGGAACGTAATAGGTCTTGTGAAATTCGGCGGCGCCTTTTGCCCGTAGATTCTCAATGTCGCTGGCCCAGCCAATGTAGTTGCGATAGGGATGGGCTGTGAAGGCTGTCGTCAGCAAGGCCTCAATCAGCTTGCCTTGCGCCGAAGATTCGACTCGCATGCGGCGCTCCTCCCGCACCACGTCGCGTTCCTTGTAGAATTCGCGGAATACGGGTTGCCGGAACCACTCCGACTGCAGGACGAACCACAGTTCCGTGCGGTTCGAGGGCAGGCTGTAAAAATAGTTCGTGGTATCGAGGCCGGTGGAGGCGTTAAACCCGACGCCACCGCTCTTTTCGATTTCCCGGGTGAAGGCGTTCTGCTCGACGTACTTGTCCGCTTCGGCGGTCGCTTTCTTCAGGGTCGCTTCGAGCCGCTCGACCTGCGCTTTGTCGGCGCGCCGTTCTTTACGCCGTTCTTCTTCGAGCTTGTCGTAGGCGTCTTCGACGGCGGCCAGCGCCTTCTGTTCAGCCGGGAAGTTTTTTGACCCGAGAGAGGCCGTGCCTTTCCCGATCATATGTTCGAACATGTGGGCGGTCGACGAAGCGTTCGCTGGGTCGTTGGCGGCTCCGGCGTTCACGTGGGCATGAAAGGCAACCGTAGGTGCTTCGTGCCGCTCCATGACGATGAAGTGCATCCCGTTTTTGAGGGTGAACTCGGTGACCTTTTTCTCAAAGTCAGCCAAGCTCTGGGCGCATAGCAACAGGGGTGCCAGGAGCCCCAGGCAGGTAAGATTCCGAAAAGACATACTATTCGTAGCGTAACGCGACTACCGGGTCTAAGCGGGCGGCCTTGCTGGCTGGCCAGATGCCGAAGAACAAGCCGACCCCGATTGAGACCCCTAATCCCGCCAGTACGGCCCATAGCGGCACGGCGGTGGGCAGGGTAGGGAAGACCAGACCCACCGCCTGCGAGATGAGCCAACCGACGAACATGCCGGCTAGTCCGCCGAGGAACGTCAGCACGACCGCTTCGGTGAGAAACTGGGTGACGATATCGATCCGGCGGGCGCCGAGCGCCTTGCGGGTGCCGATTTCGCGGGTGCGTTCCGTCACGCTGACGAGCATGATATTCATCACGCCGATGCCCCCGACGAGGAGGCCAATCGAACTCAAAACCACCATGACCAGCGCGACCATGGCGATGACTCCGCGGAATTGATCGATCATCTGCTCGGCGGTGGAGATGGCGAAACTATCGGGCTTGTCGTAGGGAATTCGCCGCTCAATCCGGAGCACGGAGCGCACCTCGTCCATCGCGGCGGCTTGCCTGCCTTCCCGGGCGACAACGATTAGCATGTGCTCCCGCGCGTTCGGATACATCTTGCGCATGCTGAAGTAGGGGAAGAGGGCGCGGCGGTCTTCCTGGCCAGGCATGGATGCCGAAGGCCGCTTCATGATGCCAACAACCTCGAAAATATGACCATCGATTTCGACCGCCTTGCCGATCGGGTCCATATTCTGAAACCAGCTTTTACCCAAGTCTTCGCCCAGCACGACGACGGCCATGCGGCGTTGATTTTCGGTATCGGTGAAGAAGCGTCCCTGCATCATTTCGACGCCGCTATCGATATAGCCAGGGTCGGTGCCGCCCAGGTTCAGGTTGAACGCATCAATACCTTTGTATTTGCCTTTATGGATGCCCCACGGCGCGAATAGCCAAGGGCTGACTGCGGTGACGCTGGGACAACGCTCGGCGATGGCCACCGCGTTTTCGTAGGTCAGCGGTTTGCGCAGTCTTTCTTCGAGTGACCGGCCGCCGAAACCGCTGATGAGCGAATCCCACTTGGTGACGACCAGATTGTTCGTGCCAAAACTCTTCAATTGGTTGGTGATGGCCCCGTCCAGGCCCGCGATGATCGACCCGACGCCAATTACGGTGCTGGTGCCAATGATGACGCCGAGCACGGTAAGAAAGGCGCGTAGTTTGTGGCCGCGCAGGGTATCGAGCGCAAGTTGAATGCCGTACCAGATCTTGCGCATGGGTTAGTGGTCCGCCCGCAACGCTTCGATCGGATCCAGTTTCGACGCCACGTTGGCCGGGTAGATGCCGAAGAAGAGCCCGACGACGGCCGAGAGGCCGACGCCAATGAAAATGGCCGAAGCCGGCACCGACATCGGCACCGACGTCAAATTCCGCACGAGGATCGCGATGATCCAGGCGATGGTCACTCCGATGAGGCCGCCGGTGCCTGACAGGACGCTTGATTCCACCAGAAACTGATTCAGAATGTCCTTCCGTCGCGCCCCGACTGACTTGCGAATGCCGATCTCGTGGGTTCGTTCGATCACCACGGCCAGCATGATGTTCATGACGACCACGCCGCCGACCACCATGAAGACGCTGACGATGGCGACGGCGGTGGCCGCAATCGCGCTGGTCATCTGGTCCCAGGCGGCGACTAGCGAATCGGAGGAAAAGAGCCCAAAGTTATCTGCCTCTCCCGGCGGTACGTGGCGCCAGGCACGCAGCAGCGATCGGACCTCATCCTGGGCCTGTTCGAGGTGCTGCCGGTCAATCGCCAAGGCGGAGTAGCCGATGCCCATACGGCTGCCGTAGATCTTGAAGTAGGTTTCGGACGGGATAATCGCGAATCGGTCCCGGGACTGGCCGAACACACTGCCCTGCTCCTTGGCGACGCCGATCACCGTGAACGGCCGGCCCCCCAAGTCCACTACTTTTCCGATCGGGTCAACGGCAGAAAAAAACTTCTGCTTAAGTTCATGGCCGATCACGGCGACCATCATCCGGCGGGCGTCGTCGGAATCGGAAAGAAAGCGTCCTTGCTCGATTTGGGTGTTGGTGATGACCCCGACGTTGGCGGTGAC
>JBKJLJ010001032.1:0-6781 GCA_046597015.1 Bryobacteraceae bacterium | reverse complement strand
GGATGGGCGGCACATTGCCTTCTACGTCATGGAAACGACTCCGCGCCGGGACCCGGAGGTCTGGGCGCGGAGTCGTTTCCATGACGTAGAAGGCAATGTGCCGCCCATCCGGATGCCATGCCGGCCCGGCGAGGTTGCCGCCACTCCACTGAAGATCCGGATGGTCGAGCTTTTGGGGCTCGTCGCCATTGATTGGAATACGCCACGTTTCGAAGCTCTTGTTGAGCGGATCTCCCTGGTCGCCCCGCCGCTTGTAGGCAAGAAAAGATCGGCTGTTCGCCGCCCACGGTCCCTGCTGAAGCCACACGCCCATAGTTCCACTCGCCAGGTTCTCGGGAGAGACCTCAGACGCACACCGCGCCAGTTCGCGAACTTCGCCTCCGGCTGCCGATATCAGCAGCAGGGTTCTGGAATTCGTGGCTTCGTCGATGCTGCGTGAAATGAGATACTTGCCATCGGGCGACAGGCTCACTTGGGCCAAGATTCGACGGCGGATCAACTCGGTTTCCTTTCCGTCCACGATGTTTCGCTCAATGTAGGCGGAATCGCCCGTAGCGCGATAATCCCGCATAAAGTAGAAGCTCTTTCCGTCCCGCGCCCATTGGGGGTACCAGGATTTCCGTCCTGGCTCATCCAGGACAAGGGGCGATGCGGCGCCGGTCTCAACATCAAGCTGGAAGATCCCCGCACGACCTTTCAGATCAACCCCGAGCGTTATGAAAGAGCGACCGTCGGGCGCCCACACCATAGGGCCGGAATAGCTCAACTTAGGGCGGAGTTCGCGAATCTGCCCCGTATCCATCGAGCGAATCACTACAACCTCATGGGTCGGCTTTTGCGCAAGACCGCGTAGCGATTTGTAGGCGAGTTGGCGCCCATCAGGGGACCACGTCGGGACGGCATTCGACTCAAGATAGTCCTGCGTGAGGTCCGTAGGTTCGGACAAGTACTTTCCGGTGGCAAAATCAACGGAAGCAATCTGGATTTTGAAGCGATTCTGATTACCGACGATTTTGTAATAGAGCGTTCCAGAGTTTGTAACACCAATCGGTTCGGCCCGCGCGGCGAACTCCTCCCGCAGCAGTTCGGGTGCGCCTTGTGGTTTGCCATCGGCGAATGGTAAACCCCAGAGACCCATCGAACCGGTACGGTCACTAGCGAACAAAAGCCATTTTCCCTCCGGAGACCAGCCGACCATGACGTCGTTGCTGGGATGCGAGACAGCATTCGCTTCTCGCGTTCCATTGACCGATAACACAAAGACGTCTCGCTGAGGCCCGGCGTCGTTTTCCGGCAGATCGTAGGCCAGGTATTTCCCATCAGGCGAGTAAGAGATCTTGCCAACGCCCCGCCAGTCCAATGATTTGAGCACCCGCAGCGACCCATCCGGAACGGAAATCAAACCGATTTGCTTTGTCCGATCCGATCGTTTTACCTCGACCGCGAGGGACTTGCCGTCAGGCGACCAGTCGCACGGTCTGATCCAACTGATGTCAGGATTGTCGTAGAGACGGCGCGGATTTGGGTCGCCGACAATGCTGGCCAGCCGCAGTTCGGGTCTTTTGTCCTTGACCTTCCACCAGGTGTACGCTACCTGCTTGCCGTCCCGGGAAATTGCAGATTCCTCGGCGAAATCATCGGACTCCTTCCAAGTTCCCTTGTTCGTTAGCCGGCGGTCCACACCCGGGTTGATTTCATGCAGCGCCAAGTCGCCAGTATCCCAATCGGTAAAGGAGATGAGACGGCCGTCTGAGGATACAGTCCCGCCGGTATTCGCTTTCTTCCCGTTCCACACCAAAGCATTCGTTTGCCTCCCCGGCTGCTGTGCTCCGCCCATGCGCGCACGGGCCACCTCCACGGCTTCTTTCTGCTCACTGTAGTCGCGCACGACCCGTTCATAGGTCTTGTGAGCTTCGGCGTCGCCTAACCTGCGATAACAGTCGGCCATGCGGATGAGCGCCTTCGCGGCAAGGGCGCGATCAGCGGTTTGGGCGACCTTCCTGTACTGGTCGATGGCGCCTTTGAGATCGCCTTCTACCTCTTCGGTGTGTTGCGCGGCCTTCCATTGGACTTCCGTGGAGCGTGTGGGCTGTCCAGGCAGCAGAGTGGCGGCTAGTGCCACCGTGGCCGCGAGTTTAAGTGCTTTGTTCATCTGCGAACCTCCTGACAACCACGATAAAGGCCGAAGATCCTGCACTGATCGAGGGAATGTCATCGCTCGGTCACGCCTTCGGCATCGAACCGGTAGCCGAGTCCACGGAGAGAAACGAGATATTTCGGCCTGTCCGGTTGGGGTTCGATTTTCTTGCGCAAGTTGGTCACTTGGTTGTCGACTACGCGGTCGGTAACATTGGTTCCCGCTCCCCACACCTTGTCGAGTAACTGTGCGCGCGTGAGGACACGACCGGAGTTCTGTGCGAAGGCGCAGAGCAGCTTGTATTCGAGCGCCGAGAGATCGACCGTTCTCCCCGCGCGACGCAGCTCACAGCGGACAAAGTCCAGCTCCGCATCGCCAAAGCGGGAGATTTCCGGAGGCGGCGACGAACTGCGGCGCAGGTGCGCTTTGACGCGGGCGCGCAGCTCGCGTGCACTGTAGGGCTTGGTCACATAATCGTCAGCACCCAATTCGAGTCCCAGCACCTTCTCGGCCTCCTGCGTTCTTGCGGTCAGCAGAATGATTGGAGTCTCGATACCTCCCCCGCGCACTTCCCGGCACACTTCGAAGCCGTCCTTGGCAGGCAACATCACGTCGAGAAGAATCAGATCGAACTCACCCGTCAATGCTTTCCGCGCGGCCGTATCGCCATCAGATACAACCTCGGTTTGATAGCCCTCGCGGCGCAGGTCGTCTTCGAGCGCCATCGCAATACTTGGTTCGTCTTCGACGATCAGGATGCGTTTCATGACTGCTCCTCGAGAGAAGGCAACAGGATCGAAAACCGGCTTCCGTGTCCGGGATTGCTGGCTAGCTCCACGCGGCCGCCGTGCGCTTTGACGATCTGATCGACGATGGCGAGGCCGAGGCCACTGCCCTTGACATGGTTACTTTTCGAAGAAGCGCCGCGCACGAACTTACGAAATACGTCGCGCTGCTCTTCTATGGCAATGCCGGGTCCACGATCCTCGACCGAGATGCTGGTGTAATCGCCGATTCGTGCAACGGCAACAGTCACGGGGGAAGAAGCGGGGGCGTATTTCATGGCATTGTCGACGAGGTTGCGGACGGCCAAGGCGAGGGCCTCGTAGTCGGCCCGGATTCGCCAATCACCGGAGGGTCTCTGCCAATGCAGGCGGTCCGCCACGACCGGGCTTTGTTCACGGAACTGGTCCAAGACGCTGCTCACCAGTTCGGTGGCATTGGTATCTTCCATCTGATAGGTACGGTTTCCCGATTCCATGCGCCCGAAGTCGAGAAGGCTTTCTACCAAGGCCTGCAAGCGGTGAGTTTCTTTGCGGAGTGCGCGGTAGTAATCAGGGACGCGGTCCGGTGCAGCAATGCCATCTTCGAGCATTTCGGTGAGATGGCACATGGCGGTGAGCGGGGTTCGAAATTCGTGAGAAACCGCGGATACGAAATCCGATTGGAGACGGGCGACCTTGATCTCGCGGTTCACTGCATAGAAGACGAAGTAGCTGGCGGCGACGAGGACGAAGATCAGGAACACGAATCCACCGATGAGCAAATTGCGGCGTCCGGCGAAAACGGAATCCGGGGATCGCGGCGGAGCGGCTCGAATTGTCAAAGGCAGACCTATCTCAAGGAGACTCTTCGTGATGCGCCCGCCGCTCGCCGGCAGGGTTCCCCAAACCAGCTCGCCTGTTAAAGTTTCGAGAGTAAGACCAGACTGCAGATTGCGTGAGGTAGGTGCGAGTAATGAGTCGATGTCGCCGAAAATGGCGGCGGTGCCAGCCGGTGTGCGGCGCCAGACGGAGATGATAGCATTGCGGCCGCTGATCGACGCCGTTCGACCGGAAGCCTGCTCCTGCCAGGCCGGCCAGAGGTTCTTTGCGGCGACGGCCAGTAATAAAGCCTTGGGGTCGATCGGAGGCATTGGGACCGATTCGCGGAAGAACTCGAAAGTGGCGTGGTCCAGGGCGAACCGGCCTTCAGCAAGAGCGGTAGAAAGGTGGGCCGCTTCTCGACCGGCCGCTGGTTCATTTCCGGCTGCCTTCCACACCGCGATGCGTTCGTGATGGGCCAGCAATCGCGCCGGAGATCCGAAAACCGGAGTGCCTTCCATTCCCGCGAGATCGCCATACACGGTGATCGCTTGGGGCCACATTTGTTGTTTGCGGAGGCAACGGGCAAGACGCGACAACGCGGCTGCGCGAACGCTTTGGTTATTGCTAGAGGTAAGGGTGCGGTACAGATTCGCCGCCTTCTCCATGCCTCCCACGCGGAATTCCTCTGCTTCCGCAGCGTCAAATACCCCGACTGGCAGTTCGGCTCTGGATGCGATGCCAGGATAGTAGGGAAGGTTCATACCCCGGTGCTTGAGCACTCCGTGGCTATTAAGGACGAGAAGTACTGCGTCGGGGCGCAGGCGAGACATCGTTTCAGTTTCAACCGGGAGCATGGTCTCCCAATTCTGCAGGCCATCTTCAATCTCGCGCACGAATAGGGCTGCGGCTGTTTCGATGCCTTCACGAGTCCTCTGGACCTCGAGGATTCGGTCCTGCTCCAGCAATCTCCAGCCTAGCCATCCGAGTGCCGCGAGCGGCAAGACGGTGAGGACCGAGAAGAGTGACAACAGTCGCGCGGGTGTCCGTGCGGTGCCGGAATGAATCATGCCTTCCTTCGACTCTTATTGTATGGAGAGTGAATCAGGTGAGTATCACACTTATGTCACGCTTGTGTCAGCGCCATTCCATTCACGCAGTTCCCGGCAGGGTCTCTACGGGATAACCAGCAGGCCAGTGGGCGGATGCTGTTTCGTAGGTTGTGGGACCAGTTTCGGCCGGCGTCCTATTCCGCCGCGTTGGCCAGCAATACGATTCCGGTCAAGACGGTGGCTTGAAGGCCTCTGCGAGTGGAACCTGAAACGGGCTCCACGTTGGCTTCCGTCACGGGATGGGATGCTGAGCGAACGCCAGTTTGCTGCAATTGCTCGCTGTGGGCCCAAACTGCATGATCTTAAGTGGCGGTGAGGGTGGGATTTGAACCCACGGTACCCGTAAAGGTACGGCAGTTTTCGAGACTGCTCGATTCAACCACTCTCGCACCTCACCGCATGACTACTACCACTCTACCAAACCCCACGACATTCTACATGAAGTAGTCTTTCACCTTGTCGAACAAGCCCCGTTCTTGCGGTTCGGTATCCGTCGGCAAAACCTCCCGCAACTGCTCAAACAACTTTCGCTGCTCGCGCGACAGCTTGCCGGGGACCTTCACGTTCACGTTTACAATCACGTCCCCCCGGCCGCCTGAATTCAGGTAAGGCACGCCCTTGCCGCGCACCCGGACCTGCTCGCCGTGCTGGGCTCCCTCGGGAATCTTCACGCGCTCCAGGCCGTCAAAGGTCAACACGTCCAGCTCCGTACCCAACGCCGCCTGAGCGACGTTGATCGCCACCGTGCAATGCAGGTCGTTCTCCCGGCGCTCGAAAACGGGATGCTCTTTAATTAGCAGCACAACAAACAAATCGCCCGACGGACCGCCATTCGAACCAGACTGCCCTTCGTTCGCCAGTCGAAGCCGCGTGCCATTGTCGACTCCCGGTGGAATCGTCACCCGCAACTTCCGGTCCACCCGCTGAAACCCTTCGCCGGCGCATTTCGTACAGGCCTTACGAATCAATTGGCCGCGGCCGGAACAGGTCCGGCAGGGCTGGCGAATCGTCAGGAACCCTTGCTGCAGGAGCACCTCGCCTTTGCCTTTACACGTGGCGCACTGCGTCAGGCCGTCGTTAGCATCGGCTCCGGTGCCTTTACACAGCGTGCACTGTTCAGCGCGGGGCACCTGAATTTCGGCGCTCATACCGCGAATCGTATCTTCGAGCGTAATCTCCAGGTCATAGCGAAGGTGTTCGCCCTGCCGTGCCCGCGTCCGTCCCCCCCGCTTCCCGCCGCCAAACAGATCGCCGAAGCCGAAGAAATCACCAAGAATATCGCTGAAATCGCCGAAGGTCTCCGGGTCGAATCCGCCCTGTCCTCCGCCCGCCGCTCCCGACACGCCTTGATGCCCAAAACGGTCGTACGCCGCCCGCTTCTGCGCATCGCCCAGCACGCCGTAGGCCTCGGCCGCTTCCTTGAACTTTTCTTCCGCCGCCTTATCACCCGGATTGCGGTCCGGATGGTGCTGCATGGCCAACTTCCGATAGGCCGCCTTCAACGATGCCTCATCCGCACCCTTCGCCAGCCCTAGAATTTCGTAATAGTCGCGCTTACTCACCGGACAGCAACCCTTACCATCGCCGGTCGCAACGAACGGCCTTTAAAGTTGTATCCGCGTTGAAACACGCTCAAAATCGTTTGGTCTTCCGCCTCTTCGGTCGTCACCATGTCGATGGCATGATGCAAATGCGGGTCAAACTTGGCACCCACCGATTCCAAAGGCTCCAGCCCTAGCTTCTTCAGCGTATCCAGCGTCCGCTGATAGATCAGCTCCATCCCGCGGACGTATTCGGCGTCGGAACACGGTACCCCCAACGCCCGCTCAAAATCATCGAGCACCGGTACGATGGCGCGAACCGCCTCCATCGCCGAGTATTCGCTCGATTCAATCCGCTCCCGCTCCGCCCGACGGCGCGAGTTCTCAAAATCGGCTCGCTGACGGAGC
>JBKJLJ010001030.1:0-3606 GCA_046597015.1 Bryobacteraceae bacterium | reverse complement strand
GGGTCAGAACGACGAGATCACGGTCGTGACCGCGCGGAGGAACTCATGCAGCTAATCGGCCAACGGGTCCCAAACCAGCGGGAGACTGAGGACGAAACCCTCGACGGGACCTTCGCCAGAGACGGAGTCGACCCCGGCCAATACTTCGGGCTCGCGTCCCGGGCGGTAGATCTCGACGGTGCGGCTTTCGGGGTCGATCAGCCAGCCGATTTGCGCGCCGCTCAGGAGCCACTCCCGCATCTTTTCGCGCAAGGGGCGGATACGATCAGACTTGGATCTCAGCTCGATGACGAAGTCCGGACACAGGTGCCAGTAGGTTTCGAAGTGTTCCTGGCTGAGCTGGCGGATTCTCTCCTTGAGGACCCAGGAGGCATCGGGCGAGCGGCGAGCCCCACTCGGAAGAACGTAACCGGTGGAAGAGTCGTTGGCGATCCCGCGTTAGTCCAACTTTGCCCAACTGCGCAACTGCCAATCGATTTCGGAGTTTTGCGAGCCGGTGAGGGTGTAGTTGGGAGGCGATACGATGAGGGTCCCTTCGGAGGTCATTTCGAAGGAGAGGTCGGGGTACTCGGCGCAGAATTCGGCAAACTGCTCGTCGGTCATCGGCGGGACGGTAAGCTTGGCCGGGAGGAAGGATGCGTCGATCAGGAACGCCATGTCGGCATTTTATCCCGGTTGGCGTGGGGTCAGAACGATGGCATCACGGTGGTTAGCGTGCGGAGAGTGGAATGAGACTTTTAGGTCTGCTGTTGCTGGCGAGCCCGTTGCTGGCCCAACCGATCGATTTGCAAGGCCCCTGGCGGTTCCATCCGACCGACTCTCCGGAGTGGGCGTCGCCGGATACCGACACGAGCGGCTGGGGCAGCGTGATGTTGCCCCAGCGGGACCCTCGCCCGGAGAGCGTCTATTGGCTGCGCCGGAGCTTCCCGACCCCGGCGCGGACGGAGGATTTGGCGGTCGCGATCGGCCTGGTGTCGGCACGCTACGAAGTGTACTGGAACGGAGTGAAGATCGGAGACACCGGGGATATCGGGTCAGCGCGCTCCCGCTTCCCGCGACCCCGCCAGTTCGCAGTGCCAAGTGCTCTCGTGCGCGCGGGGAGCCAGGCGGTGCTGGCGCTGCGCGTCTACCGGCCGCAGATTCCGCTGGGTGCGTTCACCTACGCGATCGCCGACCGCGGGCCATATTTAGTGACGGAGCGGTGGCACGCGGAAGCGGCGGTGGAGTCCGCCCGGCGGGGCGTGTGGCTCTCGCTGGGTCCCGCGCTGCTGATCGTAGTGATTCAGTTCGGAGTGGCGTTGCTCTTCCTAGTGCTGTGGCTCTCGGGCCGGGAAAGAATGGAGTGGCTCTACTATGCCGAATATCTCTTCACGCTATCCACCATGACCCTCGTTGGAACTGCGCTACTGATCTGGGACGTCCACTCCTTTCAACAACTCGTTTACCGGCCCATGGGGGCCTTGGCGATGCTGTTGCAGATCCAGTTCACGGTAGCGGTGCTTCGCCGACCCCGGCTGCCGGGGTGGCTTCTGCTTTCGCTCGCGGTGGTGGGTTTCGGCTTGGCAGTGACCCCGGAGGCACCAGTGGTCTACGTCCATCCCGGGTTGATCTTCCTGACTCTGTATTGCCTGTACTCGCTGCCGAAGACCGCGCCCGTGCGGCGATGGTTCGTGCTCCCGATTCTGTTGTTTTTGGCCGTGCTGTTCAACAACACGATGCCGCCCGCATGGAGGCTCTTCCCGCCGGCGATCTGGTTCGGTCTCCTGGGAGTGTCGGTTTCGCACTTGGTCCAACTCGTTTTCGCGACGGCAATGATGGTGATGATGCTGCGCCAGGTGCGCGCGGACCGGCGGGAGCAGCAGCGGTTGGCTGCGGAGTTGGAAGCGGCGCGCGCCGTGCAGCAATTCCTCTTGCCCCAGGCGCGGGTGGAGACGGCGGCGTTCCGGTCCGAGGCGACGTATCTGCCAGCGGCGGAGGTGGGGGGCGATTTCTATTGGACGCGGAGCGAAAGCGGCGGAGCGCTGATCGTGGTGGTGGGCGACGTGAGCGGCAAGGGGTTGAAGGCGGCGATGCTCGTTTCAGTGGCGGTGGGGATTTTGCGCAATGAGAAGTCGGGGTCGCCGGGTGTGATCCTGAGCGCGCTGAACGCGGGTTTAGTGGGGCACACGGGTGGCGGTTTCGTGACTTGTTGCTGTGCCCGGTTCGATGCGCCCGGAACGGTGACTTTCGCCAATGCGGGTCATCCGGCGCCTTACGGCGATGGGCGGGAAGTCGAGATGGAAGCAGGGCTGCCGCTCGGGGTGGTGGAGGGCGTGGGGTATGAGGAGACGACCGCCACGGGGATGGCGTTCACTTTCGTTTCGGACGGGGTGGTGGAGGCGGCTTCGGAGTCCGGCGAGTTGTTTGGATTTGAGCGGACGCAGGAGATCAGCGGGAAGTCCGCTGGCGAGATCGCGGCCGCGGCGCAGGCGTGGGGGCAGAATGACGACATTACGGTGGTGACGGTCCGCAGGATCGCTTCCCACGATGGCCGGAGCGAGGCATGAAAAGCAGCGCCGTCAGTCTCCTGCTCCTCGTGATCGCGGGCGTCCTGCCGGCTCAGGATCAACAACCCGAGCGAACCACCTCCTGGACGCTCAGTCAGCCCTGGCGATTTCACACCGGTGACAACCCCCAATGGAAGGATCCGGCTTTCGATGACTCTGCTTGGGGCTCTATTCTGCCCTCAAAGTATTGGACCGACCAAGGCATCGTCACCGATCCTTCCGGATACGGATGGTATCGCCTGCGAGTGACCATCGAGTCGGACGAACCGCTGTTCCTCCACTTTCCCAGGCTGCGCAGTGCTGCCGAAGTTTTTGTGAACGGCCACAAAATTCTGCAATACGGAGTGCCCGGGGACGTGTGGCGCAGCGCGGTTTTCATCGCTCCCGCCGCGGCGCTGCCCCCAATGAAGCGGGGCGACGTGGCGTTGATCGCCGTGCGCGCGTGGCTTTGCTACGACGATGATCGCAGTCACCTGGGTGGCGGCATGTCGATCGCGCCACAGTTGGGTCCCAGGTTTCCCATAGAGGGCGCGGCAAGGTTGCAGTCGTGTGAAAACCAGAAGACGTATCTGGCCAATCTCCTGACCGGTGCGCTGGGGATCTTTTTGGCGCTGCTCTTACTGTTCTGCTGGCGGCGGCAACCCACTCATACGGAGTACGCGTGGTATGCGGGGATGTTGTTGGGCCGCGCCATGAATGACCTGTTTTGGTATGCCTTGTTCGCCATCGGCATCATGCGGGGCTTTGGCTGCTTCATTGGGGTGGCTTTTGCCATCAACCTGGGCTGTTCTTACTTCTTTTTTCGCAGCTATTTCAGAACCCGCCCCTTGCGCTGGTTTGGATGGGTGCTCGGGGCCTGCCTGCTGATGCAATTGGCTGACGCTGGCGGCTGGGTGGACTGGTATTCCGGCAGTATTTCCACTTCCCTGCTGCTTGCCGGGCATGTACCGGTCCTGCTTGCGAACGCACTGCTTTTGATTCGCGAGGGGCGCCAAGGAAATCGCGAAGCCTGGACTCTCGCGTTTCCTTGGCGCCCCTCGCGAATCAAAAGCAGTGCGTT
>JBKJLJ010000174.1:0-16848 GCA_046597015.1 Bryobacteraceae bacterium | reverse complement strand
GAAAATCGCCAAATCGTAGGCTTGCCGCTCGACGGTCGCAATTTCCAATTGCTCGCCCTCCTCGTCCCTGGAGTCACCCTTCCCGCCCAAGGCTCCTCCGGCACCGTTCGGGGTGATTTCACGTTCAACGCCAATGGCTCGCGCGATTCCTCCAATGGGTTCACGCTGGACGGTGTCTACAACGGCGATCCCAAGCTGAACGGCGTCGGCGTCACGCCGTCCGTCGACGCCATCCGTGAGTTCGAAGTGCTGACCGGCAGCTACGATGCCGCCTTCGCCCGCAACGCCGGCGGCCAAGTCAACGTGGTCCTGAAGTCCGGCACGAATGCTGTCCACGGCTCAGCCTATGAATTCTTCCGCAACCAGGCGATGGATGCGCGGAATTTTTTCGCTCCCGCCGGCAAGGATCCGCGCTATCAGCGCAACCAGTTCGGTGCCTCGCTCGGCGGGCCCCTGGTTAAGGACAAGACCTTCCTGTTTGCCGACTTCGAATCGCGTCTCGGCCGGGAGGGCATCTCGCGGTCGACCCGGGTTCCCACCGCCCTGGAACGCATCGGCGATTTCTCCCAGTCCGATCCCCGCACGCCGCCCATTGACCTCTTCACCCAGCGCCCTTTCCCCGGCAACCGGATTCCCATTGAGCGCCAGCACCCCATCGCTCGGGGCATCGCAGCTTTATATCCCTTGCCGAACCGCGCCGATCCCAACCAGAATTTTGCGTCGGCTCCCATCGCTCGCGATTCCAACCAATCCTTTGACCTCAAGTTTGACCATCGCCTCGCCAGGAACTCGGACCTCTCGGCGCGCTACTCGTTTGCGGATCGCGACTTTCTGGAGCCCTTTGCCGGAGCGTCCTTTTCCCCGTTGCCGGGATACGGGTCCCGCAACGCTCGTCGCGGTCAAAACCTGATGATTTCTGAGGTCCACGCCTTTCGGCCCAGTCTTCTGAATGAGCTTCGCCTCGGCTTCAATCGCGTCGCTCTCGGCGTCGTCCAGGAACAGCAGGCGGCCAATTTGAACCAGCGCGTCGGGCTGCCAGTGGTTTCGCCAGATCCGATCAATGCTGGTCTGAGCTTCATCTCAATCGCTGGTTTCGGTTCGATCGGCGACGAGTACAACAACCCCCAGCGCGGCGTGACGAACTCCTATCAAGTGCTCGATCAAGTCACCTGGACCCGCAATCGTCATCTGTTCAAGTTCGGATTCGATTATCGAATCCAGCAGCAAAACGCCTATCGGAATGTGCTCTCCCGCGGTCTTTTGTCGTTTGTCGGTTTCACCGGCAACGCCCTCGCCGAGATGATGCAGGGGCTCGTCAGTGTTTCGGGGGTCGCCCGGGGCACCAACAATCAACGTTTGCGTTCGAAGTCTTCGTCGTTTTTTGCTCAGGATACCTGGAAGCTGAGCCCCAAGCTAACTCTCAATCTGGGCGTCCGCTATGAATTTGCGACCCCGCCGGTTGACGCGGCGGATCGGGCCTCGATCTACAACCAGACGAACGGCCAACTCAACCAACTCGGCACAAACGGCATCCCCCGCGGAGCCTTCCTGGCCGATCGCAATAATCTCGCGCCCCGCGTCGGCCTTGCTTATTCTTTGAATGAGAAAACGGTGCTGCGCGCCGGTTACGGAATCTATTACGATCAGGCTCCGCTAGCTCCTGGCGAAGGCATATATTTTAATCCCCCGTATTATAACGTCGGCACTTACTTCACTTTTGAACAGTACAACCTACTGCTTCATGACCCGTTCCCGTCCAACTTCCCCTTCGCCCTGCCTCCTTCGGCGGTTACTTATCAGCGCAATCTGCGGACCGCCTACATGCAGAATTGGAGCTTAAACGTCCAGCGCCAGATCGGGGCCGGACGCGTTCTCGAAATTGGCTACGTCGGCACCAAGGGAACCAAGCTCCATTCCGGTCGGGATATCAATCAGGCCAACGCGAGCGCAAACCCGCAGAATCTTCGCCCGAATCCATTCTATGGGGATATCACGGCGATCGAATCCCGGAGTAACTCAAGTTATCATTCCCTGCAGGCTCGGTTCGAACAGCGAGTCGCCAAAGGCCTCAGCCTCCTCGGCAGCTACGCGCTCGCCAAGTCGATTGACGATGCTTCCAACTTTTTCTCGACCGCGGCGGATCCGAATTTCCCCATGGATTCGAACAACTGGCGGCTGGAACGGGCCCGGTCGAGCTTCGATGTTCGCCAACGCCTGTCCCTGGCCTACGTCTATGACTTACCCTTTGCCCGGGGTCATCGCTGGCTGGGCGGCTGGCAGACCAACGGCATCTGGACCTTCCAGTCCGGACGACCCTTCGGTGTCTCGTTGCTATCGGATCTGGACCGCTCTAACACTGGTCGTACGAGCTTCGGTTTCGGCGCCAATGATCGCCCAAATCGCTTGGCCGGCGGCAAGCTCGCTAACCCCACCCCGGAACGGTGGTTCGATACCGCTGCTTTTGCCCTGCAGCCGTTTGGCACCTTTGGCAACTCTGGCCGCAACATTTTGACCGGCCCCGGCTTGGCCAATCTTGACGTCTCGGTGACCAAGAATACGGCACTGTCCGAGCGGGTAAATTTACAGTTTCGAGCGGAGGCATTCAATGTAGCCAACCGCACCAATTTCGACTTACCGGACTCGGTTTTGGGTTCCGGCACCTATGGTCGTATCCTCTCCGCTCAGCCTCCGCGTCATATGCAGCTGGGAATTAAACTTCTCTTCTAGTCCGGTTCGGGTTATGCTATAGGGGCAGCCGGTTCGCGCGGAGTCAGTCTTGCGTTCTTCATTGGTAGTGGGTCTTTCTTGCGCGGAATATTGGATTTGCTAGGTAAGGAGACCTGATCGATGAAGAATATTTTTGTAGGCAACCTGCCCTACGACGTTCGCGATGATGAGTTGCTGCAGATGTTTGGCCAGTACGGGGCCGTGGATCGCGTTCACTTGTTGCGGGATCGTGATACCGGACAGATGCGGGGCATTGGCTTTGTGGAAATGCCGAATGATGCGGAAGGCGATGCGGCTGTTATGGCTCTCAACGGCTACGATCTCGGTGGCCGTCCGATGAAAGTGGAAGAAGCGCGTCCTCGTGAAGAGCGCGGTCCCGGCGGCGGCGGCGGCGGTGGGTTCCGTCCCTCCGGCGGTGGTGGTGGCGGGTTCGGTGGCGGCGGCGGCGGTGGCGGTCGTGGTAAGGGCGGCGGCGGCGGCTTTGGCGGTGGTGGTGGTGGCGGTGGTCGCGGCGGTGGTGGTGGCGGTCGTGGTGGAAAGGGCGGCGGCGGTGGTGGCGGTCGCTGGTAGTTTCTAGGCTCGTTTGAGCAACGGAAGCGGCCCCGATTCGTCGGGGCCGTTCCTGTATCAGTTACCAGTCGGCGACGCTGCCATCCCGGCGGAAAAAGTTCATCGTCACTTCCGGTTCCCACGGGTGCCGATCGGCTGCGGCCTCGTTGATCTCGATACCCAAACCGGGCGCCGTGGGCGGTACCGCTTGACCGTTCACAATGGGAACCTGCCCGCTAACGACTTCGGCGCGCCAAGGCACGTCCTTCCGCACGACTTCCTGGATCAGGTAGTTCGGGGTGGCGAACGCAACGTGCGTGCATGCAGCCGTTGAGATGGGTCCTTGGGGGTTATGACAGGCGACCGACATCAGGTAGGTCTCGGCCATCGCCGCAATCTTACGGACCTCGGTAATGCCTCCGCAGTGGGAGCAATCGGGCTGCACGATCGCGCACGCTCGCTTCTCGAATAACTCCCGATACTCCCAACGGCCCACCAGCCGCTCGCCCGTCGCAATCGGGAAGGGAAGCGCCCGCGCCACCTCGGCCAAACCGTCGATTGACTCCGGCCAGCACGGCTCCTCATACCAGTACAGGTTATAGTCCACCAGCATCTTGCCGAATTGAATCGCCGCCGCTGGAGTGGTCCGCGCGTGCAGGTCCAGCATGATATCGACGTCGTCCCCCGCCGCCCGCCGCATCGCCTCCACGCATTGCGCGGCCCGTTTCAGCGTCCCCGCGCGTTCAATAGGATCAGAAATAGGAATCGGCATCGATTTTACGGCCGTAAATCCTTCTTCCATCGACATTAAGATCCGCTCGGCAAAGTAACCTGGGTCGGACGCCCCGTAGATATCTTCCATCTTACCCCCGCCCAAGTGATCATAGAAACGCAAAGTGTCGCGAACCGGCCCCCCGAGTAACTCATGCACTGGCCGCCCAAGCTCTTTACCTTTGATATCCCACAGCGCTTGGTCGATGCCGCTGATCGCCGTATAGTTGATAATTCCGCCGCGCCAGAAATACTGGCGGTGCATGATCTGCCAAAGGTGTTCGATGCGTCGCGGATCCTGGCCAATTAAAAGAACAGCCAGGTCTTCCACGGCGCCGACCACGCTCTTCGTCTTCCATTCCAGCGTCGCCTCGCCCCACCCGTAGAGCCCGGCCTGGTCGGTCTCTACCTTTACGAAAATCCAGTTGCGCATCCGCGCATGGACGACCTTAGTCAATATGCGAGTTATCTTCATCGTTGTCCCTTGTAACTGAGCCAACCGGCTCCCATCCATACCGCCACCGCGGTCCACGCTTCCCATCCCAATCCAGCCACTAAGATTACGTTAATCGCCGGCGCTGGCCAAGCTAACCATCGGTTCGCCCCCGCCAGTCCGACCACCGTGAAAACCGTCAGCGTTCCCACAATCGCGACGTTGTAGAGCAGGTTCCCAGGAGCGCCCAACGCCAACCCCGTCACGACCCCCGCAACCGCCAGCGTGCCTTTCCACGGCGTCCCGAAACGCGGATGGATTTCTCCAAACGCCGCCGGTCCCAGCCCTGCCCGAGCCATCGCGTACAAGATCCGCGTCTGACCAACCACCATCGCCATCGCTACAGTGGAAAGTCCAATCACGACGCTCCCAGTCACCAACGGTCGCAGTCCAGCGTACCCCAATCGGCCCAGCGCCCCTGCTAGCGGGTTCGCCGACCCCCAGTCGGCTTGGGGCGTCACCCGCACGTAAAGCCCCGCCACGGCGACGTAGAGCAGCGTAGCCAGCAAAAGCGATCCCAGGATCCCCACCGGCATATCTCGCTTCGGGTTGCGAGTCTCCTGCGCCAGCGTGGACACGCTCTCAAAGCCCAAAAACGAAAAAACCGCCATCCCTGCTACCCGCAGAAAAACGCCGGGCGTTACGGCAAAATTCACCGGCCCCGGGGCCGCCGAGCCTGCCGCCGCCAGCCCGCAAAACAGCAAAAGCGTCCCCACTTTCAACACTACCAGCGACACCGTTACCCAACTCCACAACTCGATCCCGGCCATCACCAATCCGGTCACCACCGTCATCGAGATCACGATTACCAGCGGCTGTGGCCATCCAAACTCCTTCTCGATCAGGTAGCTCCACAACCCCACCACCGCCCCGGCACCCACGGTGTATTCCAGAACGAGCGTCCACCCGGTCATCCACCCCGCGCGGGGCCCATACGCCTGCAGAACGTAGGAGAAAGCGCTACCCGCTTCTGGAAACCGGGCGGCAAAACGGGCATAACTCAACGCCGTGAGCCCACACGCCAACCCAGCCAAAATGAACGCTAAAACGACAAATGGCCCCAATGGGGCCACTAGATCGCCAAGCGAAAGGTAAATCCCCGCTCCGACAATGCACGAAATGCCTGCCGCGACCACCTGCGCCGGCCCCAGGGACCGGCGCAGGTTGCCGCCCGCGCGCATTTACTTCGCCATATCCTTGCTGTTGGAGATGACCCGGTCGATCATCCCGTACTTAATTGCTTCTTCCGGACGCATAATGTAATCCCGATCGACGTCGCGGGCGATCTTCTCAGTCGTCTGGCCGGTCGCAGTGGCCAAAATCTGATTGAGCGATTCCCGCATCTTCAAAATTTCGCGGGCGTAAATATCGATATCGGTTGCTTGCCCAGCCAATCCGTGCATCGACGGCTGATGGATCAAAATGCGGGAATTCGGCAGCGAGTATCGCTTTCCCTTCGCTCCGCAAGCCAGCAATACGGCCGCCATCGAAGCAGCCTGTCCCACGCAATAGGTAACAATGTCCGGCTGAACCAGGTTCATCGTGTCGAGAATGGCCAAACCGGCGGTGATCGATCCTCCCGGCGAGTTAATGTAGATCGAAATGTCCCGCTCCGGATCTTCGGCGGCCAGGAACAAAATCTGGGCGATGATCAGGTTGGCGACGTTGTCGTCGATTGGCGTCCCGAGGAAAATAATGTTTTCTTTAAGCAGGCGCGAATAGATATCGTAGGCACGTTCGCCGCGCGAGTTCTGCTCCACCACCATCGGGATTAAAACGGAGTTCTGCATGGGCTTTCTTGAATCCTTCCTCTTGCCGACTGTCCGATCCAGAGACCGGGCTGCCGTCTTTTTCAAGATACCATGCCCTCCCGGTGGAGTCGAAAAACTCATTCTGAGGAAACCGCCTCAATGTTGATTCTTTTTGCCGCCAATACGCTATCGACGACGCTCGATTTAGCCGATAAACCTCGGGGGGTTGGCATGCCGTATGCTTACTGTCCTGCACCAATGCATCGGAGTGCCCAGGAATCGGAGAGACGGTGCTGAGCATTCCCCTGATTGTCGGTTATGATTATACAACGACGAAAACATGCCTCGACTCTGTCGGAAAAACGGAGCACCGCAGGCTAAGAAGTCCTCCCTTTTGCCGATAAGCCCCTCGATCGACTTCGTTTCTTTTTCCATTGAGCATGAAAATCCTTGTTGCCGACGACAGTAACGTTTCTCGCCACCTGCTGAGCAGCATGGTGAAGAAATGGGGCTATGATGTGGTCTCAGCCTCCGATGGTGCCCAGGCGTGGGAAGTACTGCGTCAGCCCGATGCTCCTCGGCTGGCCGTGTTGGACTGGATGATGCCCGGACTCACCGGTCCCCAAGTATGTGAAATGGTTCGACAGAAGGGCGGCGACGCCTACATTTACATCCTCTTGCTCACCGGCCGGACCCAGAAAGAAGATGTGATCGAAGGCATGACCGCCGGAGCCGATGACTACGTCGTCAAGCCGTTCGATCAACAGGAGCTCAAAGTCCGACTGCGGGCCGGTCGTCGGATCGTCGAACTTCAGGACGAACTGCTGACCGCTAGAGAAGCGCTCCTCAAGCAAGCAACGCACGATGCCTTGACCGGACTCAAGAATCGAGCCCGCATCAGGGAAATCCTCACCCAGGAGATGAGTACCGCCCAGCAAGCGGGTTCGCCCCTCGGGGTCATCATGCTGGATCTCGATAAATTTAAGCAGGTCAATGATGTCCACGGTCACGCCGTTGGTGACCTGGTTTTGATCGCGGCTTCCGAGCGAATTCAAAATGTGTTGGACGAAGGGGATGCGATCGGGCGTTACGGCGGCGAAGAGTTCCTCATCGTCGCTCCCAAATCCGCCGCCGACCTGTCTGCCTTGGCCGAACGGGTTCGAGCCGCCATCGCGGTGGAACCCGTCGCCTCCGGGGAGACTCTGCTCACGCTCACCGCCAGCCTCGGCTATGCTTCGTACTGCCCCAACGTCGAAGCCGAAACGTTGCTCCGAGCCGCTGACGAAGCCCTCTATCGGGCCAAACACAACGGTCGCAACCGCGTCGAACCCCATATCCGTGAAGGTTGCAACAAACCCTGACCCCCGACACCGCCCTACCGGCGGAGCAGCGAAAATCCAATATCCCGCCCATAGCCCTGTACCATTGCCAGAGTGATCCACAACATTGCGAATGGCTCCAGAACCCGCGCCCGAGTCAAAGGACCCGCGTCTTCGCCCGAAAACCCCAACTCGGTCGCTAGCTGCCTGGCCACCTGCTTGGCTTCGGCGTCATCCCCACAGTAGAACATCGTCGCCGCCTGAGCTCCAAAATTAGGCTCCTCCATCACGTTGAATCCCACCGTGTTGAACGCCTTCACCACTCTCGCCCCCGTCGCCCACTCAGCCACCTGCTCCGCTCCGGAAGTCGTATTGGCGAACTCCAATCCCGCCAGCCGAGGCAGAATCGGATTCGTCGCATCGATCAAAATCTTCCCCGCCAACGGCCCCAAACCCGCCACCACCGCACGCGTAGCCGGCCACGGCGTCGCGACCAGCAGCACCTCGCTTGCCGCCACCGCCTCCTCCGCCGACCCCGCCCGCGCGTTCGGCCCCGCCCGCTCCACCAGCGCCTTCATCTCCGCCGAATCCGGTGTCCGCGAAGCGAACACGATCTGATGTCCCCCCGCCGCCCACCGCGAACCGAGCGCCCCGCCCACATTTCCCGAGCCGATAATTCCTATGTTCATGTCTCTCCTTCTTGATTACGATACTGTATCGTATCCATTCAGATTGTCAAGATAGAGGCTTGGATGCAACTATCTCTCCGCTCCGTGCCCCCGGTCGCCCCCGCGACGCCGAAACAGAAGCCCGCATTCTCCAAGCCGCCCTCCGGCTCCTAGCCGAACAAGGCTACTCCCGCATGTCCCTCGACGCCGTCGCCGCCGAATCCGGCTCGAGCAAGCCCACCATCTATCGCCGCTGGAGTTCTAAGGCTGACCTCGCCACCGCCGCCCTCAACACCATCCAACTTTCCGAACCACCCGTCGATACCGGTTCAACTGTTGGCGACCTCACCCGCACCCTCGAAAACTTCTCCCTCTCCCTCCTCCGCCCGAACGGCATGTCTCTCATCGGCACCGTCCTGGCCGAAGAAGCTCACACCCCTGAACTCCTCGCCCTCTTCCGCGCCCGGCTCGTCGCCACCCGCCGAAGCATGCTCCAGGCCATCCTCCTCCGCGCCCAAAAGCGCAAAGAACTGCGTCGCTCCGTTAACCTCGATTGCGTCGTCAACATGCTCATCGGTGCCTTCTACGCCCGCTACCTCGCCACCTCCACCGTCCCCCCCGATTTCGCCCGGGAACTCGTAGCCATCATCTGGCCGGGCATCGCGGCCAAGAAAAAGGGTAGTTAATCTACCGGTAGAGTGATATAGTCAGAGGCGGATGCCACGCCCCTCCCCCTCCGCCGACCTGTTGCAGGGCACGCTCAATATGCTCATCCTGCAAGTGCTTTCCCGCGGCAAAGCCAACGGCTACGAAATCGCTAAGTTGATCGAAACCCGCTCCTCCGCAGCGCTGCAAGTCGATCACGGCTCCCTTTACCCGGCCCTGCGCCGTCTCGAACAAAACGGCTGGCTCACCGCCGCCTGGGAACTTTCGGCCACCAATCGCAAGGCTCGCTACTACGGCCTCACCCCGGCCGGCCGCAAGCAAGTCGACATCGAACATACCCGCTGGCGCGCCGCCGTCCTCGCCGTCTCCCGCGTCATGAGACCCGCCTAGCCCATGCTGCCGCCAGATCCCATCGACGACGAACTCGCCTACCACCGCGAGCAGCTCAAACAAGAGCGCCTCGCCCAGGGCGACTCGCCCTCCGCCGCCGACGCCTACGCCCGGCGCCGTCTCGGCAACCCCTTGCATATCCAGGAAGCCGTTCGCGCAGTCCATCCGCTGGCCGCCCTCGATTCCTTGCTCCGCCATGTCCGCTTCGCCGGGCGTTCCTTTCTGCGTCACGGCGGCGCGTATCTCCTGGCCACGGCCATCCTCGCCCTCGGCATTGGCCTCAGCGTGGCAATGTTCTCCTTGGTCGAAGCGGTGGTCTTCGCGCCGCTGCCGTATCCCCAGCAACAGAACATCCACCTCGTCTGGAAGTACGACACCCAGACCGCAGCCCACGTCGTCGGCGAACTCGCTTACCCCGAACTCGCCGACCTCCGCGCCAACACGAACGAAATCGCCAAGGTCGCGCTGATTCCCGCCGCTCTTTACGGCAACGGCCGAGTCCTCCAAACCGGTTCGAGCGATCCGGTCCAACTCGAATCCTGCCCCACCACTGCCGACCTGTTTCAAGTCCTCGGCACCGCCCCCGCCATGGGCCGCGATTTCGTAGCCACCGACGAAGCCGTCGGCGCTGCCCCGGTCGTTATTCTCGCTCACCATGTCTGGCGCGAGCATTTCAACGCCAACCCTCAAGTCATCGGTCAAGCCATCCGGTTGAACGGAGTTGGCCATACCGTGATCGGAGTCATGCCGCCCACCGTCGATTTCCCGCGCGGCACCGGCCTCTGGCTCCCGCTCCGCGCTGATGCCCGCCGGGGTGCCACCTGGTTGCTAGCTGTGGTCCGAACCCCGCCCGCCGTCTCCCCGCAGGCGCTCCAAGCTGCCACGGAACGCAGTTTTCAAATCCAGGTCACCGACCACCGCAACGAGTACTCGCGCACCCAGCACGCGGTCGTCACCCCCCTCCCCGAGTACCTCACCGGCTCCTCCCGGCCCCAACTCCTGCTCGCTCTCATCGCCTCCGTCTTGCTGCTTGTTTCCGCCTGCGTCAGCGCCAGTAACCTTTTCCTCTCCCGCTCTTTCGTCCGCCGAAAAGAGGTCGCCACCCGCACCGCCCTCGGCGCGTCAACCTTCCAAATCCTCGCCCAGTTCACGGTCGAAGGTCTCCTCGCCGCCACCATCGCCACCGCCGCCGGCAGCCTCCTGGCCGCCCTCCTGATTCGCCTGCTCATCCTCGCCGCCCCGGATGACATCCCCCGCATCGCCGCCGCCGGCCTCAGCCCCGCCGCCCTCGCTTTCGCGGCGGGCACCGCCTTTCTCGCCACTCTCGCCTGCATCCTCGGCCCCGCCCTCCTGCTCCGGCCCTCCCACGCCCGCACGAGCCAGCGTCTCCAAGCCACCTTCGTCTTCGCCCAGACCGCGCTCACCGTCGCCATCCTCGCCGTCGGCCTCCTCATCGCCGTCAGCTATCAGGCTATGCTCCGCACCGACACCGGCTTCGCCAAGCCCGAAACGCTGACGATGAACCTCGCCCTCCGCGGCCCGGAAGTCGACTCCGCCGCCCGCCGCCGCTTTTACTTCGACCTCCTCACCCGCCTCCGCGCCGCCCCCGAAGTCGCCAGCGCCGCCGCTGTCCTGCTGCGCCCCTTCGAAGGCCCCGTCGGCTGGGATTCGGAATACAGCTTCGAGTTTGAAGGCGGCCAGCGCGATCCCCATCTCCTCACCAAAGCCAACTTCGAAGTCATCACCCCCCAATACTTCAATACCGTCGGCACCGCCCTCCTCGCCGGCCGCGATTTCACCGAAAACGACGCCGAAGGCTCCGAACGCGTCCTCATCATCAGCCAGTCCCTCGCCGCCCGCGCCAGAGCCGCCGGCTACGACCCCATCGGCCAACGCCTCCGCGTCTCGGGAGCCTGGCGCAAGGTGGTCGGCATCGTCGCCGATTCCCGTTATCGCCGCGTCGTCGAAAAGGCCGATGACCTGTACGTTCCCTATCGACAAGCCAACCCGCCGACCAATTATCTCGTCCTCCGCGGCCCCGCCCCGCCGGCCGAGTTGCTCGCTGTCGTCCGCCGAACTCTAAAATCCATCGACCCGGCCCAGGCCATCGCCGGCGAAGCCACCCTCGGCCAAATGATCGAACGCAACACCGCCCGCAGCCGCTTCAACGTTTGGATCCTCCTGCTATTTGCCAGCGGAGCGCTCCTCCTCGCCGCCGCCGGCATCCACAGCGTGATTCGCGAATCGGTCGCGGTCCGTTCCCGCGAAATCGCCATCAAAAACGCCCTCGGTGCCACCCGCACCCGCCTGGTCGCTGAAGCGATTCGCGGCGCGCTCCTCGTTGTCGTCCTCGGCGAACTGGCCGGCTTGGCCGGAGCTCTTTACCTCGGCCGCGGCGCGGCGGATCTCCTTTACGGTGTCTCCGCCGCCGACCCCGGCGTCCTTCTCTTCGTCGCGGCGCTCGTCTTCACGATCGCCGCCGTCGCTTCCTTCGTCCCCGCCTGGCTGGCCTCCGGGCAGGACCCCCGCCCCGGCCTCCAAGCCGATTGAGCGACTACGGCAATTGCAGCCGAAGAATCTGGCCCCGTAACTCCAGGACAAACAGCTCCTTCGTCGCCGCGTCATAAGCCATACTCACTGGCGTAATCAACGGTGCCGCGATCACTTGCATCCCCGCCCGGTCAAACCGCAGCAGCCGCCCTGGAGGCGCCGGATTCGCCGACTGGTTCGCGCTAAACTCCAGCACGTAAAACTCCGACGCGCCCGTCGGCAGCTCCCGCCAAAGCACGTCTGTCGCCGATGTCAGCCCGAAAATAAAAGGCTCCGTCGTCCCCGGCTCCGGGTTCACAGCCAACACCCGCGCGTTCCCCGGCACAAACGGAAACCCCGTCAGGAAGCTCACGAGCACCTGCTCGCCGTAAATCCGGATGCTGGTCGGCACCGCATCCGTCACCGGCGGCCCCACCGGCGTTCCGTTCGGCACCGCCGGAAATCGCGCCATTCGCCGCCATCTGCCCGTTGCTGTATCCACCTTCGACACCGAGTTCACAGACGCATCTGTCACGTACAACGTCTTCCCGTCCGCCGTCAACGCCAAGCCCCATGGGTTCGAAAACTTGTATAACGCCCCCGGCGCTGGTTCCACAATCGGGAATCGAGTTAACACCGAAGCCCGCAGCGTCCCCCCGCTGCCATCGGCCAGTTCCACCTCCGCGCCGTCGGCCATCGCCTGCTGCTGCGGCATCGTCAGCCGAAACGTCCCGGTCAAGGCATCGATATCCTGATTGAACCGAAGCTCTAGAATCGAACAAAATAGCGGTGACGTCGACCCCGCCGGATTCAGCATCGACGTCGGCGGTGGTCCGCTCCGTTCGGTATCGCCGGGTCCAATCGTCAGGTAGAGCGTCCGATCGCGCAGCGCCATCGCCGCCGGCCCGCTTCCCCCTCCTAACGTCACCTCGATTCCTGACGGCAAACCTTCTATTAGGCTCCGCCTCGCCCCCGTCCGGCTTACGAAAGAAACCCGACCCGTGTTCGCCATCATGGCCGGCTCGGAAACCAGAAAGTTGCCTTTCGAAGTGAGGATCAGCTTATGCGCTCCCGGCAACCCGGTGGCAACTACCTGTGGCTGGCCCCAGCTCGGAACCGTCACCAGCAAAGTCATAAAAATGAATTTGGTCAACATTGCCGCAGTTTAAGGAAAACTCTTGCGGTCGCTTACTGCATTTCGCCTTCATTTCACCTCATTGCTCAAATAGTTGAAACGGATGGAGTTACTTACCTCACTCAGATCTGGTAATATCCCTGCTATGCGGCCGCTACCCGAGCCCTCCTCGCGTCTTGCCTTTGGACCCTTCGAATTCGATGCCGCCGCTGGCGACCTCCGCAAGCACGGCCACCGTATTCGCCTCGCCGGGCAGCCGCTGCAAATCCTCTCCGCCCTGCTCCTGCAACCTGGCGAAACCGTCAGCCGGGAAACCCTCCAACGCCAACTCTGGGCCGATTCCACCCACGTCGATTTCGACCAAGGCCTCAACGCCGCTGTGAATAAGCTGCGCCAAGCCCTCTCCGACTCCGCCGATCATCCCCGCTACATCGAAACCCTGCCCGGCCGCGGCTACCGCTTCATCGCTCCGCTAGTCCCCTCCGCGCCCCCTAAGCCGGTTCTTGCTTTCGCCTCTCCTTCTCTCTCCCGCTCCCTTCCCCGCCGCGTCTCTTTCCAAGTTGCCGCAGCGGCCTTATTCCTCGCTGCCCTCGCCGGCTTCCTTATCGGTCGACGCCAACCCACTCCTTCTCCCTTCCTTGCTCCCGCCCGCTTCGCCGTCCATCCTCCGGTCGGCTTCAATCTGGAAACTGGTGTCAGCCGCCAGACCTTCGCCCTCTCCCCCGACGGCACCCGCCTCGCCTTCACCGCGGCCGATGCCTCGGGCGCCTCCAACCTCTTCGTCCGCGATCTCAACGCCCTCGAACCCCGCCTGCTCCCCGATACCGCAGGCACCCACACCGTCTTTTGGCCCCCCGATGGCCGCTCTCTCTTCGCCAGTATCCAAGGCCAACTCCGCCGCCTCCCCCTCGACAACTCGCCGCCAATCACCCTCGGCGATTCCCCTTCCTTTCTCTTCTCCGGCACTTGGCTCCGGCCCGACCGCCTTATCCTATCTACTAACCATGGCAGCTACTTTGGCTCGCCCTCCGGTGGTACCCCCGAACCCTCTCAAGACTCCTTACTGTGGCCGCAGATCCTGCCGGGCGGCGAAAACATTGTCTATATTGCCTGGGATCCCAACGTGAACCGGTTCCGCGCCTACGCCCGCCCCCTAGCCGGAGGCACCCCCACGCCCCTCCTCGAAACCGATACCCGCGTCGCCTACTCCGCCTCCAGCCGCACCCCCCATACGGGCCACCTCCTCTACGTCCGCGGCGGCACCCTCCTCGCCCGGCCCTTCGATCCGCAATCGCTCCGCCTCTCCGGCGAATCCGTCTCCGTCGCGAGAAAAGTCTACTCCTTCCTCCCCACTGGTGCCGCCGATTTCTCCGTCTCCGACCAGGGAACCCTCGCCTATACCACCTTCGTCGGCCGCTCCCAACTAACCTGGGTCGACCGCCAAGGCCGACCCCTCTCCAACGTCGGCCCCGCCGATGCCGCCGTAAAATTCGGCCGCCTCTCGCCCGATGGCAAATCGTTCGCCCTCGCTGTCGTTGACGTGGAAGGCGCCGCTCAAAACCTGTGGGTTTACGATTCCCGATCCAACACCGGTCGCCAACTCTCGATCGCCCCCGGCGCGCGAGATTCCCCCGTCTGGTCCCCGGACAGCAAACGAATCGCCCACCTCTACGCCTTCGACGGCGTCCCGCCTCGCCTCGCCGTCCTCGGTATCGCCGCGACGGATCCCCCCGAGCTCCTACCCAGCGGAGGCTTCCAAATGCCTACCGACTGGTCCGCCGACGGCCGCTTCATCGTCTTCTCTAACAACGGCGCTCCCCGCTTCGCCAACGAAGTCCAGGGCGATGTCCTGCTCGCCGATACCCAGCAGAAAGGAAAAATCATCCCTCTCCTCGCCACCCGTTTCCACGAAGCCAACGCCGCCTTCTCCCCCGACGCCAAGTGGCTCGCCTTCACCTCCAACGAATCCGGCCGCTCCGAACTCTATCTCCAAGCGTTCGAAGGAGGTGACGCCGCCCGACTCGTCGGCCCGCGCCATCGAGCCTCCGCCCTGGGTGCCCGCGCCGTCCGTTGGCGGAAAGACGGCCGAGAGCTTTACTATCTCGGCTTCGATAGCCGAGTCCACGCCATTGCCGTCGCCCCGGGGACCGTCCCAAGCTTCGGCCCCGCCCAGCCACTTTTCTCCATCAACCCCGCCGCCTTCGCCGCCGCCCACTCCAGCATCGGCTTCGACGTCTCCCCCGACGGCCAGCGTTTCGTCATCCCCATCATCAACCCCGCCATCGCCCCACCGGCCATCGTCGTCGTCCAAAATTGGGAAGCCAGCCTCCGTCCCTGAATCATTCTTCCGTCGGTCTCCAGCCCACTCCAGCGTCACCGTCATTCGCCCGTTAAAATGATCTAAATCACCCAACTCCGCCACAAACTCGTTGTCCTCCACGTAACGGCCCAACGGAAACCGTTCGTTCACCGGCGGACCCTGTTGCGCGGCCAGCGATTGCTGCGCCACGTTCGGGTGATACCCCAACGCCCAATCCGGCAACGACTCCCGTCGGATCATCGTTCGCAAACGGTATCCGGATCGCATCCCATAACCCCCCTTCCGCCCATGGGGGTATCTGTACCGTAACCATCGTTCTAGGGCTTAACGTCTTTTCATCATCTTCGTTCGCTGTGAAACAATGGGAGTCGTCTCCTTATGCGCTTTATAGTCCCCATTTTGGCCCTCGTCGCTCTGCTGACCAGCTGTTCCGGGCCCTACTCCCCCGGGGCGGTTTCCGAAGCTAAGCAGGGCGCTCCTACCCTCTCCGTCAAGTCCGTCATCGTCCAGCTTTCCCCTCTACCCGAGGTCATCAGCGCCAACGGAGAGCTGTTTGCCGAGGAGCTCACGACCGTCTCCGCCAAGGTCCCCGGTCGCGTCGTAAAACTATTCGCCGATCTCGGCAGCCTCGTCAAAGCAGGCGATATCCTGGCCGAAATCGAGAAGACCGAATACGAATTCCGCGTCCGTCAAACGGAAGCTACGGTCGACCAAATCCGCGCCCGCCTGGCCATTGCCAACCGGCCAGATGAGGAGTTCGACGCCGAACGCACCGCCACCGTTCGGGAAGCGCTGGCGGCGTTGAAGGAAGCTCGTTTCATCTTTGACACGACCGCCCGGTTGCAGAAAGAAGGCGTGGTTTCGCGCATCGAGTTCGAAAAAGCGCAGGTTCGCCGCGATGGCTCCGAGGCGCACTATTCCGCTGTTCTCGCCGATGTGATGCAGCTTCGCGCGCAACTCAGCGAACGCCGCGCCACCCTCGCGCTCGCCCGCCAACAGCTAGACGATTGCACCATCCGCGCCCCCTTCACCGGCGCTGTCACCCGCCGTCCCACCTCGGTCGGCGAGTACCTTCCCATCAACGCTCCCATCCTTACCCTCGTCCGGCAAAACCCCCTGCGAGTTCGACTGGACGTGCCGGAACGCCTCGCCGCTCGCGTCGCCCGCGGCCAAGCGATCGAGGTCCGGCTGGAAGGTTCTCCGATCGTCCGCACGGGCCGGGTGGTCCGCCTCAGCCCGGCGATCGAAGTCCAAAGCCGCTCCCTGCTGGTCGAAGGAGAGATCCCGAATCTTGACGGCGTTCTTCGTCCCGGCTCTTTTGTCCAGGGTTCGATTACGTTGAACGCCGCGTCTCAGGGCATCGTCGTCCCGGGGAACGCCGTGGTTAGTTTCGCGGGGATTGAACGGGCCTTTGTCATTAAAGATGGTGCCCTGGAAGATCGAATCGTCAAGACCGGTCGAAGGCTGGAGCCGGGTTCGATTGAGATTCTAGAAGGTCTCGCTCCGGGCGATCACATCGTCAACCCTGCG
>JBKJLJ010001053.1:0-3239 GCA_046597015.1 Bryobacteraceae bacterium | reverse complement strand
TAAGGTACGGTTGCGGATGGTGGCGCCGTTGGCGCCATGGTTACGGGCGCAGGGCGGGTAAGGGACGGTTCGGATGGCGGCGCGGTTCTGTGTGTGTGGGCCGGTCGCAGGGCGGGGCAGGGCCGGGCGCGGGGCGGTGGAGGAGGTGGTCTCTGGGCACCGCAAGGGATCGTTGCCGTTCGGAGAGGAGGTGGTCATGGGGGTGTGGCGGCCGGTTCTTTGGATATGATGGAAGCCAATCATGCCGATCACTCGCCGAACCGCCCTTACGATCGCTGCTCCGTTTCTGAACCTGCGGGCCCAGAATCAGAATGATCGGCCGAATATTCTATGGATCCTGGGAGACGACCTCGGCCCGCAACTGGGTTGCTACGGTCACCCCCTGGTCCATACCCCTAACGCGGATCGGATCGCGGCGGAAGGTACCCGCTTTACCCACTGCTTCACCACCGCGCCCGTCTGTTCCCCGAGTCGGTCCGGGTGGAATACGGGCGTCTATCAAACTACGATCGGGGCGCACAACCATCGTAGTCATCGGCAGGACGGATATCGGCTGCCGGATGGGGTGAAGCTGATTTCGCATCGAATGAAAGACGCAGGCTACTTTACGGCGAATATCAAAGAGCTCGCACCGGGTATTAAAGTTCCGGGCAAGACCGACTTTAATTTCGGGGCGGAGAAGCCGTTCGAGGGAACCCATTGGCGGCAACGGGCTAAGGGCCAACCGTTCTATGCCCAGATGAACTTCACGGCTCCACATAAGGGGCCGGTCTGGCCGGCCGCGCGGGCGCAAAAGACGCTCATCGATCCGGCAAAAGTCGAACTCCCACCCTATTATCCGGACCATCCGGTGGTTCGGGACGAGGTGGCCAACTATCTGGACGCGGTGAATTACTGGGACACGCAGGTCGGGGCGGCGATGGCCTTGCTGAAAGAAGACGGATTGCTCGAGAACACCGCCATTTTTGTGTTTGGAGACAACGGCCGCTGTTTGTTGCGCGGCAAGCAGTGGCTCTACGACGCCGGGACGCACGTTCCGCTTCTAGTTCGCTGGCCGGGGCATGTGAAGGCGGGGGCGGTCCGCAAAGATCCGACGATCGCGCTCGACATCACCGCAAGCAGTCTGGCGATGGCGGGGATCGCCCGGCCGACCCTGATGCACGGCCAGGATCTGTTCGGCGGGGCCAAGCCGAGGAGCGAGGTTTATACGGCGCGGGACCGTTGCGATATGACGGTGGATCGGATTCGGGCGGTGCGGGACAGCCGCTATAAGCTGATTCGGAATTTCATGCCGGAGAAGCCATATACGCAATTCAACGACTACATCACGAAAAGCTACCCGACGCAGGGCGTGCTGAAAGAGCTTCATGCGGCAGGCAAGCTCAATGCCGTGCAGAGCCAATGGATGGCACCGCGAAAGCCTGAGGTCGAGCTGTACGACCATCAAGCGGATCCGCATGAGGTGAAAAACCTCGCGTTGGAGGGGAAACACAAGGGCACCATGGCGAAGCTTTCAGCCAAGCTGGACCGCTGGATTACGGACACGAACGACCATGGTCGAACGCCTGAGCCGCCCGAGGTGATTGAGCGGGAGGAGCCGCGTGCTACTCGTGAAGATTAATGGTGCCGCGGCATTTGCCGGCGCCGCAGCCGCACAGGACCACTTCGACATCCTTGCCGAACCGATAGTCGATGGTTAGCTCTTCCCCGGGTTCGATGTCGCGGAGGCTCATGTAGAGAATATGCTCCTTGACGATCCGGGCTTCAATGTTGGGTTCGCAGCAGTGGTTGACGAATTCCGCTCCGCTGCCACCGGTGGACCCATCGATGCACCAATAGCTATTGAGCGTGAACATGTAGTTGAATTCCCGCTCAAACACCCGACGCTTAGTCTCGCGGCGGCTGCACCGTTCGCCGGTGTATTCCATGATCTTCCGCCGTTTCGGAATGGGTTCTTCGGCGAACACGCCCCAGCGATGGATGGCCGACGGGCGAACCGCCAAGCGGAAGCAGGCATACTTTGCAACGATCCTCGGGACTAGCGGTTCAGCTGCCTGCTTCTTCCGGGACATTAGAAGTCGTTCTCATCCGCCTTCGACTTGCCCGCGCCTGCTTTCCGCCGCATGATGATGACGCCGATGCAGACGACCGCCAAAATACCGGCGATGATTTGTACTGTGCCTTGATCCATAAGAGTTTATCGAGCCTCCAAAAAATATCGAAAGTTAAGTATACGCAAAATGCCTGCGGATTGTGAGACAACTCGACCCGCAGGCAACAATAAAGTTCCTAACCGCTAGGTGGTCTTTTGTTTCAGGACTTCGACGAGTTCGTGGACCGCGCCGGCGCTTTTCTGGATCTGCGCATTTTCAGCATCGGTGAGTTGGACTTCGTAGATTTTCTCGATGCCGTTGGCGCCGAGTTTAGCGGGTACGCCGAAGAATACGCCGTTGACGCCGTACTCTCCTTCGAGCAGGGCGGCGACGGGCAGCACCTTTTTCTGATCCTTCAAGATGCTTTCGACCATTTCAACCGTCGCTGCCGATGGGGCGTAGTACGCCGAGCCGGTTTTGAGATACTTGACGATTTCAGCGCCGCCGTTTTGGGTGCGTTCGACGATCTTGTTAATGGTTTCGGCGTCGAGCATTTCGCTGAGGGGCACGCCGCTGACGTTGGTTAAGCGGGTGATGGGCACCATGGTATCGCCGTGGCCACCGAGGACGAGGGCGTTGATGTTGGTCACCGAGACGCCGAGGGCTTCGCCGAGGAAGGTGCGGAAGCGGGCGGTATCGAGCACGCCGGCCATGCCGATGATCTTGTGCTTGGGCAATCCGGTGACTTTCCAGGCGGCCCAGCACATGGCATCGAGCGGATTGGTGACCAGAATCAAGATCGCGTTCGGGGAATGCTTCATGGCATTTTCGGCGGCGGTCTTGACGATCTCGTAGTTGGCGAGGAGTAAATCGTCGCGGCTCATACCCGGCTTGCGCGGGAACCCGGCGGTGATCACAACGATGTCCGACCCGGCGGTCGGTTCGTAGTCGTTGGCTCCGGTGATGCGGACGTCGTAGCCCTGGACGGGCCCGGACTGTTGAATATCGAGAGCCTTGCCCTGGGGAATCCCTTCCATGATGTCGACGAGGACGACATCGGCTAGCTCTTTGTCTGCGATTCGCAGAGCACAGTTGGCGCCGACGTTGCCGGCACCGACTACGGTGACTTTTTTGCGCATAGGTAAT
>JBKJLJ010000776.1:0-2738 GCA_046597015.1 Bryobacteraceae bacterium | reverse complement strand
GATCGCCAGTACGTCGCCAACACCGAAAAAGGAGGAAACGTCGACTACGACCGTCCGATTCGCGCCGTCTACATCCCCATTGTGCGAAGTTCGCTCTACGACGTCTTTCAAGCCTTCGATATCCCGGACCCCACGTCGGCGAGCGGGGACCGTGACTCCACCGTTGTCGCGCCCCGGACGGCGGGCGCCGCTATTTCGCCGCCACCATCCAAGCGGAACTCAAGGCCTTCGACGTCGAACTCAAGTCCCTCGAAAAAGCCACCCCCGATTTCCCCCGCGCTATGGGGATCCGCGAAGGCGAAAAGATTGAAGACCTCGCTATCCATCTGCGCGGCAGCCACTGGACCCTGGGCCAAACCGTCCCACGCTCGTTCCTTAAGGTGATCGCCGGTGACCATCCCCCGGCCATCGGGCCCACCGAAAGCGGCCGCCTGCAACTCGCTCAGTGGCTCACGCAACCCGATCATCCGCTCACCAGTCGCGTCATTGTCAACCGGCTATGGCGATGGCACTTCGGGCGCGGCATTGTCCCCAGCGTCGATAATTTTGGCCGCCTCGGGGAGAAGCCGTCGAATCAACCGCTCCTCGATTGGCTCGCCCTCCGCTTCGTTTCGAACGGCTGGTCCATCAAGTCGTTACACCGCGACATCATGCTGACGTCTACCTATCAGATGAGCAGCGAATTGAACGCGAAGGCCGCCGAAGCGGATCCTGAAAATGTGCTGCTGTGGCGCATGCCTCGACGCCGTCTGGAAGCCGAGGCCATCCGCGACGCCGTCATGGCGACTTCCGGCGGGCTGAGTCATGACAAGCCAGGCGGTTCGATCCTTACGTACCGGGATCGCCAATACGTCGCCAACACCGAAAAAGGGGGAACCGTCGACTACGACCGTCCGATTCGCGCCGTCTATATCCCCATTGTGCGCAGCTCGCTCTACGACGTCTTCCAAGCGTTCGATATCCCGGACCCCACCTCGGCTAGCGGCGACCGCGATTCCACCGTCGTTGCACCCCAAGCGCTTTTCATGATGAACAGCTCGGTGATGCTGACGCACTCTCGGCGCCTCGCTGAACTGCTTCTCAACGACAAGAACCTCGACGATCCGGGCCGTATTCGGGCCGCCTACGAACGGGCCCTAGCCCGCCCCCCATCGCCCGCCGAAATCGACCAGGCGCAAACGTTTATCGCCCAAATTCAGAAAGATTGGGCCAACGATCCGATTAAAGCGTGGCAGAGCTTTGCGAAATCGCTTCTGTCTTCAAACGAGTTCATCTATCTCAATTAGGCCCCTCTTATGAAACGCCGCGACTTACTCCAACTCTCCTCCGCCGGCTTCGGCTCCCTGGCCCTTTCGGGCATCCTTGGTCTGGAGCAGGCTCGTGCCGCCGCGACCAATCCGCTTGCGGTCCGCCCGCCCCACTTCCCGGCTCGCGCCAAGCGGGTGATCTTCTTGTTCATGCACGGGGGCCCGTCGCAGGTCGATACCTTCGACTACAAGCCTCTCCTGAAACGCGACCACGGGAAGCCGCTGCCCTTTGCGCGGCCCAAAGTCGTCTCCAGCGAAACCTTCAACCTGCTCCAATCTCCTTGGGCGTTCAAGCAATACGGGCAATCCGGCGCCTGGGTCAGTGACCTCTTTCCGGAGACGGCCAAGTGTGTCGATGACATGTGCTTCATCAAGTCCATGCACGGGTCGAACTCCCGCCATGGCGGTGCCCTGCTCGAACTCCACACGGGCTCGGATACGTTCATCCGGCCAGCGATGGGCTCCTGGGTCACTTACGGGCTGGGCACCGAAAACTCGAATATGCCGGGCTTTCTAACCATCTGCCCCACGCAAAGCCATGGCGGAGCAAACAACTTTGGATCTGCGTTCCTGCCCGCCCCCTACGCGGGCACGGCCATCGGAGCGGTCGGCATTCCTGCGCGCGACGCCCGCATCCCGTTCATCACGAACAAAGAAACGCCCCGCGGCATTCAACGTAAAGAAATTGATTACTCTCAGGTGCTCAACCGTCAACAGTTGGCCATGACGGGCCCGGACCGCGCTCTAGAAGGGCGCATTGAATCCTTTGAACTCGCCTTTCGCATGCAAGCCGAAGCGCCCGATCTGCAGGACCTGTCGAAGGAATCCGAAGCCACCAAGAAGCTTTACGGCCTCGACAATCCGATCACCGAAGACTTCGGGCGGCAATGCCTGATGGCGCGCCGGTTCTCCGAAAAAGGGGTCCGGTTCGTTCAGGTTTCCCACACCTATAAGTGGGACCAGCACGAGCATCTCAAACGCGACCACGCCCAAAACGCGGCGGAAGTCGATAAGCCCATCGCCGGACTGCTGGCCGACTTGAAGTCGCGCGGTCTGTTGGAAGATACGCTGGTCCTGTGGGGCGGCGAGTTTGGGCGCACCCCGACCGCGCAAGGCTCCGATGGCCGGGACCATAACCCCGAAGCGTTCACAATGTGGATGGCCGGCGGAGGCGTCAAGTCCGGTTTATCATACGGCGCGACCGACGACTACGGTTACTATTCCGTCGAAAACAAAGTCCATTTCCACGACTTACACGCGACGATTCTGCACTTACTCGGGCTGGATCTCTTAAAGCTAACCTACAAATACGCGGGCCGCGACTTCCGACTAACGGATGTTCACGGCCACGTTGTAAAAGACATCCTGGCCTAGCCGGTGCGCTTCCGGGCTAACAGGTCGACGCACAACCTGCCCGGCCCGTTTCCTTCC
>JBKJLJ010000662.1:0-4206 GCA_046597015.1 Bryobacteraceae bacterium | reverse complement strand
ACTGTTGAACATCATGCCGTTGGCGGCGCTGTAGAAGGCATCGTAATCGCTGAACGACTTGTTCTCCGCGCGGAGGGAGCCATCAAAGGAACGAAGGAATTTGAGGCGGCTTTCGTGGCGGGTCTGGCCGTCGGTATTGGAGGTATTGGGAATGCCGGTGGCGGTGGGGTTGAGCTTGAACGGCGCGTAGGAGGCGGAGAAGTAGCCAGAGCCGGAGGCGTTGCCGGCGTTGAGGGCGAGGAAGGTGGGGAAGACCTGGCTGGGGGTGCGCTCACCCGCCTTTTCGAGGGCGACGACGCTGCCGATGTGGGGGGCGACATCGCCGAGGGCGGCGGCGGGGGAGCGGCCGATTTGGGTCCAGGTTTGGGCGAGCGAGTGGACGAGGGCCCAACTGCGCATGGAGCGGACGATGGCGACGTTGCCGAGTTGGCTGCCGAGTTTGGGGAGCAGGCCGGTGGGCCAGAAGATGCCGTTGACGGTGGCGGGGTTGAAGTTGGACGGGGTGACGCCGTTGGTCATCTTGAGGTCGAAGGTATCGACGTGGGAGGGGGCGCCGGTCATGAGGATGAAGATGACGTTTTTGGCCTTGTTTTGGGGGGTGACGGCGGGCCGGGTATCCGCGGCGCGGAGGGGGAGGCCGGCGAGATAGGAGCCGGTGACGCCGGAACCGAGCACTTCAAAGAAGTTGCGACGGGAGAGATGGGGGGCGGAGGCGAAGGATCGGTGCATGGCTGGCTCCTTAGTAGTTGAAGAGAAAGTCGACTTTGTTGAAGAGGCTCCAGAGCAGGTCTTCGGCCGCCTGGGTACGGTTTCCGGTGCGGAGTTGGGCGAGGGCGGCGGTTCGCTCGGCGTCGGTGGGGACGCGGGAGAGGACCGTTTGAAAGAGGGTATCGATGAGCTCGGCGTCGGGCTTCGAGAGGTTCCGGACGAGCAGGAGGTTGGCATTGGCGCCGGTGCCGGTGCCGCGGATGCGGGTCATGACGAGGGGATCGTTCATGAGACCAAGGGCTTGGGAGATGGAGCCTTCGGCGCGGCGTTCTTCTTCATCGCGGTCCCCGCGGAGGAAGGCGTCGAGGAAGCGGGAGACGGCGCCGCCGCGGTCCGGGTTGCCGACGGGCTCCGGGTTTTTCATTGTGGAGGTGACGGTGGAGAGACCGGGGTAGCTGCGGCTGAGGTCATAGGAGCCGAGGACGCCGCTGGCCATGGTGAGCGAGTCGTGGATCTCTTCTCCCCAGAGGCGGCGGACGAACTTGCGGGCGAAGAGGGGCTCCCATTGCGGGTCCCAAGTGCCCGGGTAGCGGGAGGACATTTGATAGGCCTCGCTGGAGGCCAGTTGCTTCATGAGCCACTTGATGTTGTAGCCGTTGTCGACGAAGGCCTGCGCGAGTTCGTTGAGGAGGCGGGGGTGAGTGGCTTGGAGGGTCCAGCCTTCGGGCGGGGGATTATCGGGATCGAGGCGGGCGGGGTCGAAGCCATCGGAGGGGGTGACGAGAGCGCGGGTGAAGAACTGCTCCCAGATGTAGTTGACGATGGCCCGGGAGAATTGGAGGTCGGAGGTGACTTCGCGGGCGAGGGCGGTGCGGTAGGGCTCACCGGCGCGGGGGCCGGGGCCGGAGAAGATGTAGGAGGGGGCGATGGTGGTCAGGGTGCCGAGGGGGGCGCGGGCGGGCCGGTTGCCGGTGGTGGTATTGAGTTGGTAGTCGAAGCGGATGGCGGGCGAATCTTCGATGGTCCACTTGTACGGATTGAAGCTATCGGTGTTGATGGGGCGGCGGACGGAAAGGGTACGGGAGAGGAAGCTAGCCATGCCCCAGGCTTGCTGGCGGGTGGCGGTTTTGCCCCAGACGGAGAGGGTATCGAGGTGGCCGCGCCCGTTGTGGCAGAGGATGCAGTTCAGGTGGGACATGCCGAGGAAGACTTTAGCGATATCAGCGGCCTGGGCATCGAAGACATCCTGGAGGGGTCCGCCGGTGACGTAAGCTCCGGCGAGATAGTTGAGGTCACCCTGGGTGTAGCTTTCCGTGCCGGAGGCGGTGATGAGTTCGGTCGCCATTTGGTTGTAGGGCTTGCCGGACTGGAGCGAGGTCCGGATCCAGTCATTGAAGGCGACGACGCCGGAGGGGAAGCGGTTGATCTGGGTGTTGCGCTGGTTGTTCCGATAAAGATCGCCAAAGAACATGGTCCACTTGTCGGTCCATTCGGGCTTGGCGAGGAGTTCGTCGATGAGGAGTTCGCGTTTGTTGGAACGGGTGTCGGCGAGGAAAGTGTTGAGGCGGGCGACGTCGGGGATGCGGCCGGTGAGGTCGAGCGAGACGCGGCGGAGGAACTCGGAATCGGAGGAGCGATCGGCGGGGGTGACGCCCTTCTCCATTAAAGTTCCGTAAATATGGCGATCAATGAGGGGAAGTTGGTCGAACTGGAACTGTGAGTTCGTGCGGCTGCCGCCCGGTACGAAGTTGGTGAGAGAGCTGACGACTTGCGTGGTGAGGGCGCTGCGGCGGAAGTCCGGGAGGGCGTTTCGACCAGCGCTGGCGATGCGATCGTGTTGCGGACCGAAGAAGGCGCACTCGGCCGGTTCGGACTGGGCCGGCAGGAGGCCGGTGGAGAGGATGACGAGAATGAACAGAATGGGGGTCTTCATGAATTGTCGCTATGGCGCGGTCGATTATCGAAACACTGGTCCGGGGATGGAGTTTCTATTGCTAGGTCACTAAACTATGCGTATGCTCACTAGTCGGTTGATTGTAGTCCTTACCCTAATTGGCTCGGAATTACTGCTCGCGCAGGCTCCTTCGAACACTACCTTAAACGGGAAGTACTTTGCGCGCCACTTGTTGCTGACGACGTCGGCGGCGGGGACTTTGGGGGAGATGCGAACCTTCTACGGTTCGTTGACCTTTAATGGGGCAGGGGGGTATAGCTTTGTGGGTTCCCAGATTGTTGGAGCCGCGGCGCCGGTGGCACTGAGCGGCAGCGGGACCTACACCGTGCGGAGTACGGGATACGTAACGCTCTCGAACTTGCAGCGGGCCGGGAGCGAGATCTATGCCGGGATTGGTCCGGGGGCGGTGGTGGGGTCGACGACGGAAGGGAGCGGCGGGGTGGCGGACCTGTTTATCGCGATTCCGGCTCCGACGGGGACGGTGAGCAACCTGAGCCTGACGGGGGCTTATCAGGGGCAGACGCTGGAGTTTCCGGGTGGGTCGGCGGTGAACTTGCGGAACACGAGCTTTCGGTTGAACGCGGGGGGGAACGGGAGTTTTGGGGACGTAAGCGTGAACGGGAAGGCGGTGAACCTGGGCGACCGGGCGACGACGCAGACGGTGGCGGCGGCTTCGTACGCGTTGACGGGGGACGGGAGTGGAACGGCCAATTTCCCGGTGGGAACGGGGCTGACAGCAACGACCCAACTGCTGAGCGGGGGGCGGGCGGTGTATCTGTCGGCCGATGGGAACATCCTGCTGGGCGGATCGACGGCGGCGGCGGGGCACGATCTATTTGTCGCGGTGAAGGGGTTTACGGGGACGGCTTCGGCGGCGAACCTACGGGGCCTGTATTTCCATGGGGGCCTGCGGTTTGAGGCCAATCGGTTGGGGAACTATGCGGGGTCGAGTAATGCGAACGGGGCGGGACGGATGGTGTCGAGCCGGCGGGTGCGGCAGGTGGAGGGGGTACTGGATTTCACGGGGGTGAATAGCTATAGCTTGACGGCGGACGGGACGGGGTCGCTGGAGTTGAACCGGCTGCGGCTCGGGAGCGGGGGGGAGATTTATGCGGCGAGTGGGCTATCGACGGTAGACAACAACAACTACGAGTTGCAGCTGGGGGTAAGGGCCGTGGCGGCGACGGGGACGGGCGTTTTCGTTAACCCGCAGGGGGTGTTGAACGCGGGAAGCTTTGCGCCGGTGGGGGCACCGTTGTCGCCGGGTTCCTTCTTTACGATCTTCGGGGGAGGGCTGTCGTCAGCGACGACGGTAGCGGCGAGTCTGCCGTTTCCGGCCACGTTGAATGCGGTGCAGGTGCTGGTGAACGGAACGGCGGCTCCGCTGTACTTCGTGAGCGCGGGGCAGATCAGCGCGCTGGTGCCGTTTGGGACGATGGGGACGACGGCGACGGTGCAGGTGGTGAACGGGGCGGCGCGGTCGAACTCGGTGGAGCTGCCGTTGGGGCGGACGTCGCCCGGGATCTTTACGATTCCGCCGGCGG
>JBKJLJ010000651.1:0-6809 GCA_046597015.1 Bryobacteraceae bacterium | reverse complement strand
AGAGTTCGGAAGGTAGACGCAGCTACCGGCGTCATCAGCACGATCGCAGGCAACGGAACGGCAGGCTTTACCGGAGACGGAGGGCTTGCCACAAATGCCTCGTTTGATACGATGACGGCCCTGGCGGTCGATGCCTCTGGAAACATCTACCTTGCTGATTCCGGAAACTGGCGTATCCGCAAGCTGACTCCCGCACAAATCGTGTCGGAAGGCGTCGCGAACGGAGGTACGCTGCGGGCGGGCGCCGTCGCTCCAGGAGAGATCGTCTCCATTTTCGGATTCGATCTTGGTCCAGCGACCCCGTCCGGTGTCGCGCTGGACGCCAACGGCAAGGTGGCGACTCAGGTCGGGGGCACGCAGGTATTCTTCGACGGCGTACCGGCTCCTCTGCTGTATGTCTCCCCCGGACAAGTGAACGCGGTGGTACCCTACGGCGTCGGAGGCGCCTCCACACAACTGAGGGTTGTGTATCAAGGGAAGACAACGAATACGATTACCCTGCCGGTGGTCGCATCTTCGCCCGGAATCTTCGCCGTCGCAAATCAGGATGGCCGCGTCAACTCGGCCTCGAATCCAGCGGCGCCAGGTTCGGTTCTCATTCTCTATGCCACCGGGGAAGGCCAGACCAATCCGGCGGGCATCGACGGCAACGTTGCCAATTCTGTTCTCCCCAAGCCGATACTGCCGGTAACGGTTCAAATTGGAGGGCGGGTTGGAGAGGTCCAGTACGCCGGTGCCGCGCCGGGCTTCGTATCCGGAGTGCTCCAAGTAAACGTCCAGATTCCGGCGGGCGTCACGGGGACTGCCGCATTGCAGCTTCGGATCGGCGACGCCACTACGCCCACGGGGATCAACGTAACGATCCGCTGAGGAGGAACGGATCGTCAAGCTGAGCTCCTCCGGAAGCGCGTCCCAGGGGAGAGCCTCGCCTCGCCACCCTTTCTCCTTCAGGCTCATCTTGCATGAGATAAAACTCAGCGTCCGTTTCCTCCGTTTCCTCCTGTCGCAGATTCGGCCTATTTGGTAGTATCACGCCGTCTGAAATAGCATCCGTCCTGCTGACCACTTGGAGGCAACGTGAAACGGCAATCTGCAACTCTTGTCCTGGCGTCACTACTTGGTCTCTCCGTTTCGAGCGGCCAGACCATCAGCACGTTTTTTGTGGGTGGTCACAGCGGAATGGCAATCGATGCCCAGGGTACGGTCTATCTCACCGAACCCTCGACAGCCACGGTTTACAAATTAAGCGGCGGCGTCCTGACCCGGATTGCCGGCAATGGAAAATTCGGCTACGCCGGCGACGGCGGTCCAGCCACCAGCGCCACGCTGTTCATGTCTTCCGGTACTTCGGGTGTGGCCGTCGACAGTTCCGGCAACGTGTATTTCACCGACGGCTATAACAACGTAATCCGCAAGATCAACCAGACTACGGGCGTCATCACTACCTACGCGGGCAACGGCACTGGCGCGGGCACCGGCTTCGGCGGCTTCGCCGGCGACAACGGCCCGGCCACCAACGCCCAACTCGACATACCCACCGATATAGCACTCGACGCCAACGGGAATCTCTACATCTGCGATACCAGCAACAGCCGTGTTCGTAAAGTCACACCGGGCGGCGTCATCACCACCTTCGCTGGCAACGGCAACGTGGTCACTTCCGGCGATGGCGGCCAGGCCGCAGCAGCCGCCGTTCCCTCCCCCGCAGGAATCACCGTGGATGCCCAAGGCAACGTTTACATTGCCAGCGACCGCCGCGTCCGCAAAGTCGACGCCGCAACCGGCATCATCACCACCTATGCAGGCAATGGCGTGAGAGCCTTCGCGGGCGATGGCGGACTCGCCACTGCCGCCAGCATTCGAGGCGCGGTCGGGCTCGGCGTTGATCAGTTCGGCAACCTCTACTTGGCGGACACCAGCAACGCCACTAACAGCACCCGCGTCCGTAAAGTCGATGCCGCGGGAATCATCACGTCCTATGCGGGCATTGACGGCAACTCGTCCACTCCGCTGGGCGATGGAGGCCCCGCAATCAACGCCTATATCGGCGCGATCGGCGACTTGATGGTGGACTCGGTTGGCGCTGTTTACGTCGGAGCAGGCAGCCGCATCCGCAAGATCACTCCCGCCGGCGCGGGTCTGCTCGTAAACCCAGCTTCGCTCTCCTTCTCTGCTGCCACTAGCGGTGCAGCGCCCGCCTCGCAGACCCTCAACATTACCAGCAGCGGCGCTGCCCTCGGCTACACCGCTGCCGCCAGTTCCACCGGCAACTGGTTGAGCATCAGGCCCGGCTCTGGCACCACACCCGGCACAGTCACAGTCAGCGTCAACCCGGGGGGCCTGGGATCTGGAACTTACACTGGCACCATCACGTTTACACCCACCGTTTCAGGCAACTCAGCGGCGGCTGTCACCGTCACACTTACCATCAGCGGAGCTGGAGCTCCATTCATCAGTAGCGCAGGCAGCACCGCCGCCATTTACAATGCTTCGAGCTATGGAACCAATCTCGCGCCGGGCGTCGAGTTCGTGTTGTTCGGGGGCAACCTGGGGCCCGCCAGCATTCAGATCGCCAGCACTCCAGCCTACCCAACCAATTTGGCCGGAACATCCATCACGTTCACCCCTCTCGCTGGCGGTGCCGACATTCAGGCGAAGATGGTCTATACGCTCGCTGGCCAGGTCGCTGCCCTGCTTCCATCCTCGACATCACCGGGCACTTACGCCGTAAGGGTCACCTATAACGGCCTCACCAGTGCAGCCAGAAACGTTACCGTTCTCCCGCGAGCCTTCGGGATTGCGACATCCAATAGCGCAGGGAGCGGACTGGCGCAGGCAACCATCGGAAACGTCAACGGCGGCATCAGCCTCACGCGATTCACAGCCGGCACCGTCGCATTCAACGGCTATGACTGGACACTCACCCCCGCCCGTCCCGGCGATACGCTGGTGTTCTGGGGGACGGGTGGCGGAGCGGACCTCGCCAACGATTCCGGCGGGAGTTCCGGCAACCAGGCGCAGGCTGGAAACTTCAAGATCCTGGTCGCGGGCCGCGAAATCATCCCTCTATACGCAGGGACATCTTCCGGCTACCCTGGCCTTTGGCAGATCAACTTCACCCTTCCCGCCGACATTGCTCCCGACTGTTTTACAACCGCACAAGTCAGTGCAGGCGGCGAAGTCAGCAACACTGTCGTCATCCCGATCGCCGCCGCTGGCCAGAACGCCTGCTCGAATGCCTCCATGCCGACATCGTTGTTGAGCAAGCTTGATTCCGGGGCCAACATCAATTTCGGAGCCTTTGTTCTTGCCCGCACCACGGAAACGCTTTCGGCGACAACGCAGGAGTCGGCCACTGGATCGATTTTGAGTTTCACCGCCACGGAATGGACGACCCTCAATTCCGGCCCCGTCTTTGGGGCTTGCCGTCTCTACGACCGCACCTATCCACAAGGCGGCAAAGATCCTGGGTCTCCCAGCCTGACTCTCAATGCCGGCACCAGACTGCCCCTCTCCGGACAGAATCTTCCAGCCGGCTTGGGAATGAACATCACGCCAACCATCCTTGGCCCCTTTTATGGAGCCTCTTTAAGCGCCGGGACGTTTGCGAACTCGAACTACTCCTTAAGCGCCCCGGGGGGCAACGACGTGGGACCCTTTTCATCCACCACCATCTTTCCAGCCAGCTTCACGGCAACCAACTTCAGCAGCATCACCTCCGTCAATCGGAACCAGCCGCTCACGTTCACGTGGACCGGAACGGGCATCGATCAGGTCGGAATCATCATCACTTCTTCCCTGACATCCGGCGGCGTGAGCCATATCACAACGCTCAATTGCACCAATATTCCCAGCGGACCTGGAACCTACACCATACCGGCCGCCGCGCTGGCTGGCCTGCTCACCGCTGGAGTGACTGGTGCCAACTTTGGGGCTGTTTCGATTACCGGTATCAACTCGCAGGGCAAATTCGGCGCCAACCTCACGAAAGGCGGTCAACTGGATATCGGCACCTTCTGGTCGGAAATTGGCGTCGCGAAGAACATCGCGGTGCAATAGGGTTGGGACTCCTTAACTGACCAGGGTCCGTCGCCGCTGACGTTACTGGGATCGTGCGCCCCAAAGCCTAATCAGGAGCGATCCGTAATCGCCGACCATCACCGCAAAGTTGATTTCCTCACGAGGATTGCACGAAGTCTTACAGTGCACGGGGACCGCAAACTGATGATCGAGAGGGTACTGAAGACAATTGGTGTCCCGCGGCAGAACTCTTCGTCCGGCGGTCCGCCGAATCGAAGAACCGGTTGCTGGGTTGCTCCTTTCCGGCGCTTCGTCGAACAACGGCAAACCAACTGCACACAAATTTCCGCCAGTCGTTCGATATGTTTATCGACCGGCAAGCGCTCTCAGCCTCAGAACAGCGCCGAGCGATGCTACGCTCGCAGTCGACGGTGCCGGACGATCCCGGATGTGCTGGCGCTAAAATTCCAGACGTAAACCCACTTGACCGGAGCGGTTGCCTGAGAACTCCGCGGACTGAACAGTGGTGAGACGACCGAAATCGCGGCTGGTGACCACCGGGTTCGGCGAAGCAAAATTCGGATGGTTGAGAAGATTTGTAAATGTCGCTTCCACGCGAAGTCCGGCGCGCCGGCTAAGGGGAATTACCCTGGAAATCCCGGCCGCCAACGCGACCGACCCGGGGCCACGAAGGATTCCGGCTCCCGCTGTGCCGTAGCGGCCCGCCCCCGCCGGCACCAGGGAAAACGCCGAAGCATCCCAATACCCATCGCGGGTTGGGTGCTCCAGGTTGCCGTTGCCGATGCGGTCCGGCCGCGGCATGACGCCCACCCCGGTGTTCGAACGGTCGAAGCCGAATGCCATGTAGGGTGTCAGATAAGGGCCGGTCTGCAGAATCGATACGGCGTTCAACTGCCAGCCGCCTGCGACCGCACCCCGGAACGGAAGCGGGAGCACGGTTGTGAGAACAATGCGATTGCGGCGTGAACCAGGCAGGTTGCCGCGATCGTATCGCGGGTTGTACCGGTCGCTGGTCGTGCGCTGGAAAAAGTCGGGGGGAAAGCTCGAATTCTGGGGGACCGGGTTGCCGACCACACCGATGTTCTTCGCGAGAAAATAGCTTGCTTGGAGGAACAATCCGGAGTGCGACCGGTGCGAGCCTTCCACCAGCAAAGAGTGAAAGCTGTTTCCGCCAACCCCCTGAATGGACTGTACTGTCGAGAACGCCGGGTAAGGCACCACGGCTCGGGCGAAGGGGGTGGCGCTCGCTCTGGGTTGATTCAGGTTGACGATTGCCGGGACCCCGGTGGCGCGCGAACCGATATAGCTGCCGCGCAGAAGAATGCCCGCCGGCAGCTCCCGTTCCATGGTCAAGGTCCACTGATAGATTCGAGGATCGCGCAACGTGGGATCGATGCCAACCGTGAAGGCCTCACCACCGGCGCTCTGCTGGCCGAGGCCACCCGCCGAGATCAACGGCAGACGGAAATCGGGCTTGCCGTTGCGGTTCTCGTTGCTGAATTCGCGGACGTCGGAGGAATGAATGCCGCTGGGGAAAAATCCGACACCGCCGGGGAGCATGAGTTGCGTGTAGATTCCCACGCCGCCTCGAAGGACGGCCTTGCCTGAGTCCGACGGCTGCCAGGCGAAGCCGATGCGTGGATCCCAGTTACGCAAATCGGAGGCTCGCAAGCTGTCCGGCAATCCCACTTGCGGGGCGGTAAGGATACGAGTGCAGGGCAGGCCCCCGGGAGCCACCCCCGGGCACTCGTTGATGCCAACGCGGAATCCCGGTGCGGGCGGTAGCGAGGTGCCGGGAATCACGACATTGCCCGACGCGGCAAGAAAGTTCGAGAGATTGCCGCTCGCCTCCCGCACTGGGGGATGTAGCTCCCAGCGTAGCCCGTAGCTGAGGGTGAGGCGCGGCGTGATCTTCCAATGGTCCTGCGCGAAGAAACTCGAGTGGGTGGCGAATTCATCGATGTTCGGTCCGAGGGCGGCGAAGTAAGAGTAGGCGGGTAGGCCGAGCAGAAAATTCGCGTAGGCGTTTCCGCTGAATGTGTTGGCTGCGAATTCCAGGCCCCCAAAATCATCGGCGCCGCTGCCGTTGTGGATCGTTGTCCGATAGCGAAGGCGGCGGGTCTCAGCTCCGAATTTCCACGTGTGGCGGCCGCGGACCCATATGAGCGCGTTCGACAGTTGCCGAGTGAGGGAATACGTGTTTTCGTCCCGGCTCTTGATCAAACTGGTAAGCCCGGCGTCGGAGAGTCCCCAGTAGGGGAAGCCACCGCTGTCTCCGGCACTGGACAAATCGAGTCCGCGGAGGCCGAGCTCAGCCACAACCTCTTTTCCGCGCAGAGGAAAGAACTCCTCCTGATGGAATGTGCTGAATCCGAAACGAAGCTCGTTGGAGAGGTTCGGGCGAATCGCGACCGTGTAGGCTGAGACGAACAGGCGTGTAGGCGTAGCGTAGAGACTGTCCGGGAGAAATCTTCGACCTATCGCGAAATCGCTTCTCTTAGCGCTCCAGCGTGCGAAGATCTGCTGGCGTGCGCCGATCCTCTGATCGAGCCTGAGATCGAAGACGCCGGCCGTTACATCGCGCCGTGTAAGGCGCTGGTAATTGTTTCGATCGCCTATGGCATTAGGGAGAGGGAAATAGCGCGTCAGAAGCACGGTTGCCACGGAGTTGATGTCAGCAAGGGGAATGACATTGCCAGGGAATGGCAAACCGTTCGAGGGGTCGCGGGCGGCGGGGCCCGTGACGCCGGCCAGGTTGCCCCCGCGCA
>JBKJLJ010000607.1:0-3194 GCA_046597015.1 Bryobacteraceae bacterium | reverse complement strand
GTCAGTAGTTAAGGCAACGGACAGTCCGGCTACTCCGGGGACGGCGATCTCTCCACCCGCGCCTCCCTCTCCTCCCCCCGCGCGCTCGCTTTCAACCTCGCCGGTGACCTCCTCATCGCCGACGCCTTCAACAACCGCATCCGCTCGGTCCTCGCCCGAAACGTCACCCTCCAAGCCTCCCCCTCGGCCCTCACGTTTACAGCCACTAGCGGCGGCCCCACCACCGAACCGAAGCTCGTCACCCTCGGCAGCACCCTCTCCGGCCTAGCCTTCTCCGCCTCCTCCTCCGCGCCCTGGCTCCGCTTTTCCCCTTCCTCCGGTGCCTCGCCCATCGCCGTCTCCGTCACCGCCGACCCTGCCAACCTCGCCCCCGGTACCTACACCTCAATTCTCATCCTCGCCGCCCCCATTACCGGAGCCAATACCCCGGTCAATATATCCTTCACCGTCGCCGCGCCCGATCCCCCTCGCCTCTCCATCGACCGCACCAACATCACATACTCCTTCCTCGCCAACGCCGACCCCCTCGCCGAAGCCGTCCTCGTTAAAAATCTCGGCGGCGGCTCGCCCTCTTACACTGCCACCGTCCGCACCGTCTCCGGTGGCAACTGGCTCACCGTCTCCCCGGCGTCCGGCCGCGTCTCCGCCGCCCAACCAGAATCCCTCACGCTCACTGCCTCCCCCAAAGGCCTCCCCCCTGGCACCTACAAAGCCACGCTTACCCTCACCGCTCCTCCCTCCGAACCGGTCGTCACCCCCATCGTCATGACCATCGTCGCACCCTCCCCCCGCATCCGCCTTTCCCAAAGCGGCCTCTCCTTCACCGCCGTCGCCGGCTCCGCCTCCTCCGCCCCGCAGGAAATCCTAATCCTTAACTCCGGCGCTGGCTCCCTCAATTGGACCGCCACCGCCACCACCCTCTCCGGCGGTTCCGCCTGGCTTACGCTCGACTCCCGCGCCGGCGAAATCCCCGCCACCCCCGGCGCCTTCTCCCGCCTCCGCGTCGCAGTCGACGGTGCCAACCTCCGCCCGGGCGATTACTACGCCCGCGTCGATATCCGCTCCCCCGGTGTCCCCAACTCCCCCCAAACCATCACCGTCGTCCTCAGCGTCCTCCCCGCCGGCTCCAAACCCGGCCCGCAGATTCAGCCCTCCAGCCTCATCTTCTCCAGCCCCGCCGGCGAAAGCCCCAGCTCCCAATCCATCACCATCTCCAACCTTACCGGAACTCCCTTCGCCTACTCCATCACCCCCTCCTTCACCGACTCGCCCTCCAACTGGCTCCAGTTCGCCCCCGCGAACGCCATCGTGCAAGCCGGCAAGCCCATCCAAATCGTCGTCCAGCCCGATTTCCGGTCCCTCAAGCCCGGCGTCACCGAAGCCAAACTCAATCTCGCCTTCGACGACGGTTCCGTCAGCTCCGTCTCGATTACCGCCATCGCCTCCGATCCCGCGGATGCCGTCAAAGATCGCGCCATCACCGCCTGCACCGTCACCAAGCTAACCACCACCGTCCTCGCCCCCCAGCCCGCCTTCAACGCCACCATCGGCCAGTCCGTCCCCTTCGAAGTCCAACTCACAGACAGTTGCGGCCTTCCCGTCACCGCCGCCGACTTCTACGCCACCCTCTCCAACCGCGACGCCGACCTCAAGTTCTCCCACACCGCCCAAGGCCGCTGGACCTCGTCCTGGCTCCCTCGCACCGCCTCCGCCTCCCCGGTCACCATCCGTCTCACCGCCCTCCTCGCCAAAGCCACCGGCGCCACCCCCTTCGGCGGCACCGACCTCACCGCCCGCCTCACCGCCGCCAACCCGTCTCTCCCGCTGATCGTACCCGGCTCCGTCCGCAACGGCGCCAGCTTCGAACCCTACCTCATCGTCGCCCCCGGCGCTATCATCTCCGTCTTCGGCTCCCGGCTCGCCGATAGCGTCTCCCAAGGCCCCGTCCCCTACCCCACTCAACTCGCCGGCACCGAGGTTTCCCTCGGCGATAGCAAGCTCCCCCTCGCCTACACCTCCGACGGCCAAATCAACGCCATCGTCCCCTTCGACCTCCCCGTCAACTCCCAAGTCCAACTCCTCGTCCGCCGCGGCGACGCCCTCTCCTTCGGTGACTCCCTCTCCGTCGCCTCCGCCCAACCCGCCATCTTCACCCAGTCCCAACGCGGCACCGGCCAAGGCGTCATCGTCAACGGCGTCACCAACGTCCTCGCCGACGCCGCCACCCCCGTCAAAGCCGGAGACGTCATTACCATCTATTGCACCGGCCTCGGCGCAGTGTCCCCTCCTGTCCCCGCCGGCCAGCCCGCCTCCCTCACCGTCCTCTCTCGCACGACGCAACCCGTCACCGTCCAGGTCGCCGGTCAGGACGCACCCGTAACCTTCGCCGGCCTCGCCCCCGGGTTCGCAGGCCTCTACCAGGTCAACGCCGTCATCCCCCCCGGACTCCCCGCCAACAACGCCGCCCCCATCATCATGACCATTGCCGGCCAAGTCTCCCCGGAGGTCACCCTGGCCATTCGCTAGCTCGTCGGAAACTCCCGCGGAATCAACTCCATCTCCTTCAACTCCCGCCACACCATCGCCGGAACCTCCGCCTCCCGCACCAACCGTACCGTCTCCACTAACCGCCCCGGCGTCATCGTCGACGTCACCACCTGCGTCACCACCTCCGGAAAATTAACCACCAACAATCCCGCCACCGCCGCCGCCAAATGCAACAACGGCGTCGACCCGCAAGCCCTATAAAACCGCGCCATCAACTCCCGCTCCGCCCCCGTCGCTACCTCGTAGTTATACAAAAACGGCGCCGCCCCCGCCGGATCCTCCGTCAACGTAAACGCCTGCCCATAGTTGATCCCCATCAACGTCACCGTAAACTTCCCCACCCGCGCCGCCTCCACCACCCCCATCATCGCCCCCAAGATCGCCGGACAAAACGTCACCCCCGCATAATCCAACACCCCCGGCTCCTCCCTCACAAACCGGTGTACAAACTCCGGTTCCTTAATCCCCAACCCGATCCGCTCCACAAATCCCAACCCCTTCGCTCGCTTCAAACAAGCCACCGCCGGCCGTATATCCCGCTCCCAGTCCAACCCCACCTGCTTCTCCATATCCGGCGGATCATGCAACGCCACCCCATGCAAATTCCCCCCTCCCAACTCAATCCGCTCCCGGCAAATCTGCTGCTC
>JBKJLJ010000606.1:0-7809 GCA_046597015.1 Bryobacteraceae bacterium | reverse complement strand
GCATCCCGGGGGTGTAGAAGCTCCCAAGGGTTAGGCTGTTCGCCTATTAAAGCGGTACGTGAACTGGGTTCAGAACGTCGCGAGACAGTTCGGTCCCTATCTGTGGTGGGCGCAGGAGATTTGAGAGGGCTTGGCTTTAGTACGAGAGGACCGAGCTGAACCAACCTCTTGTGATGCAGTTGTCTCTCCAGAGGCACCGCTGCGTAGCGAAGTTGGGTTAGGATAAGCGCTGAATGCATATAAGCGCGAAACCTTCCTCAAGATGAGATCTCCCAAGCGAAAGCTTTGAAGGGCCGTCGTAGACTACGACGTTGATAGGTCGGATGTGTAAGCGCAGTAATGTGTTGAGCTTACCGATACTAATAGCCCGTTCGGCTTGACCATAAAATTTACTGTGCGCACATTGCACATGTATTCTACTTAAGTAGTTTGTCTTTCTGTTACCCGTCAATATTCAAGAACATTCCAAAGCTCTACAGCTTTGGGTGATACTAGCGAGAGGGCTCCACCCGTTCCCATCCCGAACACGGAAGTTAAGCCTCTCAGCCCCGATGGTACTGCACGCGCAGGTGTGTGGGAGAGTAGGACGTCGCCCAATTAAACTTCACAAAGCGGCCTGATAACCTCAGGCCGCTTTTTCAATTGCACCCAACAACTTCCCCAAACTCCACCGCGACCGGCTCAATCCATCCGCAAGCCAAACTCCCTCACCTCCTCCCGCGCAAGTTTGGGCGAAAGTAGGTTCCCCAAGCGGCCTGGTAACCTCACCAAACAAGGCGGCACCGAGTACGTCTGCCTCCTCAGTCCAATTCGACGGGCTACCCGTAAACCACGTCAATCGCCGCAAACCCCGCCGCTCGCGCCAACTCCATTTGCTACCGCCAGGTCTCTCCGCCCCTCCCCATCGAGTAGTGGAATGTAGGATTCACTTCCGAATCCGGCCGTCCCACCGCAACCCGCCCCGCCACATCCGCGGAGCCCCGATATTCGGCAGCGGACTAAAGGCCACCAAAAACTCTCGATTGAGCATATTCTCAATCGTTACAAACGCGCTCAGGCCCCCGCGCAACGACTGCCGTGCCGACATCTGCACCGTCGCAAACCCCGGCAGCCGGAACAAATTCACGTCGTCCTCAAACTGCATCCCAAAACTACGCACCCCGCCGCTCAGCAGCGTCTTCCCGTTCCCACTCATCCACGTCAAAATCGCGTTCCCCTGATGCCGCGGCACTTGCGGAATCCTCGTCCGCGTTGGCATTTGAAACCGGCTATCGGCAAACAAGTACGCTGTCTCCGCTCGCAGACCTCGCCAGCGATAGTTCATACTCGCCTCGACGCCTCGCGTCCTCGCCTCCGCCGCATTTCGCCGCTGCCTCTCAATCAAGGTCGGCGAAACCAACAAGGTTACGTTCGTAATCAGATCCGTCAATCCGCTGTAGTACCCGCTAACCTGCGCCGTCCAACCCTCCCCGTACCAATCCAAACCTACCTCCGCGCCCCGGCTAAACTCCGGCTTCAGCGTCGGATTTGCCCGTGTCACCGCGTTTCCCGCTCGGAACTCCCGATACAACTCATTCAACGTCGCCGCCCGAAAGCTCCGATAAACCGTCGCCCGGCCCCGCCAATTCCGCTTCCCGTACGTTAACCCCGCACTCGGATTCCAAAAGGTGTTGCTCGCCGCGCTACTCACGGCCGTATTGTGCAGTCGCAACCCACTAAAGAACTTCCAGCCCTTCCAACTCGTATCCACCTGCACAAAGCCACCCCGTTGCCATTGCACGCCGCCCCCATTCCGATTTCCCGTCGGGATCACCGCTTCCAGCGAATACCCCTCCACCCGAGTCAAATCTCCCCCCGCCAACAGGTGATTCTGCCCCTTCGCCAACCGATAAAACCCCGCCACCCCAGTCGCCTCGCTCGGCACCGACTGGACCGAACTCAGGCGCTCCGTCAATCGGTTCGCCGCAATCGTCGAAAAATTAGCGTGGAACTGTTCTCGCGTGTGCCACCCCATCAGTGAAAAATTACCCTGCGAATAGTTCGCGCTCAAATTCCCCAGCGACGTCGAGTTCGTCTGCACCACCGTCCCGTTCTCCCGCTTCTCCGCCAACACGTCCAACTTCACTGACAACCTTTTGTCGCCCCCGAAATAATCCAACCGCACGTCTCCAGCCACAAAATCCACCCCCGCTCGCGTATCCACCGTCCCTCGTCGATTCGCCGGGACAATGTAATACCCATCGGTCTGAAATGCGCGCAGATTCGTCGAAAGAGCCATCTTTGACCACAAATGCGCAAATCCGCCCGTCACCTGGTGCGTGTTCCGATTTCCCCCTTCATACGCACCGTGCAACCGCCAAGGCGTCGCGGCTTTCGAAAACAGTGCTAGCGATCCCCCCATCGCCCGGTCCCCAAACAAACTCGTCGACGCCCCTCGGGCCACCTCCACCCGTTCCAACTCCTCCGCATCTACCCGCGTCCAATACACCCACCCCCCGAACGGATCGTTCATCGGAATTCCGTCCCAAAGAACCAGCGTCCGCGATGCCCCCGAAGATCCCAACCCCCGCAGCGACAAGCCCTGCGTAGTCGGGTTCGCCACCAAAGAAGACGATCGTCGAAACAGCGAAAACCCCGGTACCGATCGCAACCGATCGTCCAGGTTCACCCCCGGGTTCGCCGCCAACTGCTGCTTATCCACCACCGTGATCGCCGCCGGAGCTTCCGCCGTAATCTTTTCAGAAACAGTGATGCTCGTTCGAGTCACATCAGGCACCGCTGGGCCCTGAGCAAACAGGCAAATGGGAACAATACAAAATAATGTGCGCAACAATTAGAATACCCTAATCATATGCTCCTTTGGACCATCGGTGCCGGTCTCCCTCTCCTTTTCTTCGCCACGAGTCTCCCCCTCGTCTTCGAACGCGTTCCCCCCAATCGGTGGTTCGGCTTCCGCACCTCATTCACGCTCGCCCGCCCCGCCAACTGGTATCGTACCAACCGGACCCTCGGCATCTCGCTCCTCCTGGCCTCCTGCTTCTCCGGCTTGGCCAACGCCGCTCTCGCCCTCTGCTTCGCGGACGGTCCCGTCGCCCCCATTTCAATTTGGATGGCCAATCAGACCCTCGGTTGGGTTCTCCTCGCCTGCATCCCTCCCTGGTTGGTATCCCGCCGCCCCTAGTGCGTTACCCTGATGGAGTTCCCCCAATGCGCCTCTGGTTCATACCGCTCCTGGTCCTCTTTATCGGTTGCCGACCCGAAAGCAGCTTTCCGCCGCCGCCCCCCATGCAGCGCCTCCCCCTCTTCGGAACCATCACCGTTACGCCGGACCAATCCTCTGGTCACACCCAGAAATTCTCCGTCCGGCTCGACCGTGTCCCCGGTAAACCAGAACCCACCTATCTCGGGCTCCTGATTAACGCGCGGGACAATGGTGCCGACGGCTGTTACCTCTTTGCGAACGTCGAGACCGGTCGGCCTCGCCTCGTCAACGATAGTGGGAGCGGCGCCCAGGAACTCACCGCGCCCGGCCGGATTGCCAACCAACAATGCCAACTCGAAGCCGCCGCCTCTGTCATCGAACGCCACGATACGACCATCGAGGCCCACTTTAACCTCGAGTTTAAATCGTCCTTTGCCGGCCCGAAAAAGCTCTACGTCATCGCCGAAAATCTCTCCGGTAAAAGCACCGGCATCCAACTCGCTGGCGATTTCCTCGTCCAATAATCCAATGTCCCAACACCCCGCCGCCATCGTCGAATCCTCCCACATCGGGGAAGGCACCCGCATCTGGGCCTTCGTACACATTCTCCCCGGCGCCCGCATCGGGAAAGATTGCAACCTCTGCGATCACATCTTCATCGAAAACGACGTCATCGTTGGCGACCGCGTCACCATTAAGTCCGGCGTCCAGCTTTGGGACGGCATCACCCTCGGCGATGACGTCTTCGTCGGCCCCAACGCCACCTTCACAAACGATAACTTCCCCCGCAGCAAGCATCACCAACCTTCCGTCTCCCGAACCATCGTCAAAGCCGGTGCTTCCATCGGCGCCAACGCCACCATTCTCCCCGGCATTACGATCGGCGAACGCGCCATGGTGGGCGCAGCCACCGTAGTCACCCGCGACGTCCCGCCCGATACAATTGTCGTTGGCAACCCCGCTCGCATCGTCGGCTACGTCGGAACCAAGGCAAGCGTCGCTGCCGCCTCTCGCCCAGCCCCGGCCGCCCTCGGCGCGACTCCCACCAGTGTTGAAGGCGTCACTCTCCACCGCCTCCCCCGCGCCGAAGACCTTCGCGGCCAAATATCCTTCGGAGAAGTCTCCCGCCAAATCCCTTTTCCCCTCCAGCGATACTTCCTCGTCTATGGTGTTCCCGGCGAAAACGTTCGCGGAGAGCACGCTCATCGCACCCTCCATCAATTCCTCATCTGCGTCCACGGCTCCGTTTACGCTGTGGCTGACGATGGTCGAAGCCGCGAGGAGTTCCTCCTTAACGACCCCACTGTCGGGCTCCATCTCCCCCCGATGGTCTGGGGCGTTCAGTACCAATACTCACCCGGTGCCGTCTTACTCGTCCTCGCCTCTGATTTCTATGATCCTGCTGATTACATCCGCGATTACGATGAGTTTCTGCGGTTGACCGCCGAGGCCGGCTAAATCGTGCTCACTCTTGTTATCCCGGTCTACAAGAACGAAGCCAATCTGGACCGTCTTCTTTCCGAGTTAGTTCTCCTCCACGCCACGATCCCCGGTTTAGAAGTCGTCTTCGCTATCGATGGTAGTCCCGACTGCTGTGCCGAACTCCTCGCCGCCCGTCTCCCCGCTACCGGTCTGCGCTCCCAATTACTCATCCTCAGCCGTAACTTCGGATCCTTCTCGGCGATCTGTGCCGGGCTCGAACACGGCCTCGGCGATCGCTTCGCCGTCATCGCCGCCGACCTCCAGGAGCCTCCCGCGCTGATCGCCGAATTCGACGAGATCCTCCGCTCCGGCCGCGCCGATATTACCTTCGGCGTCCGCTCCAGTCGCACCGACCCCTGGCTCACTGAACTCACCTCCAACCTCTTCTGGTCCCTTTACCGCCGATTCGTCATTCCGGAAATGCCCGCCGGCGGTGTCGACGTCTTCGGCTGTACTCGTCAAGTCCGCGATCGCCTCCTTAGCCTTCGCGAATCTCACACCAACTTAGTCGCCCTTCTCCTCTGGCTCGGTTACCGCCAAGTCTTCGTCCCCTACCAGCGCCTGGAGCGCCTGGAAGGAACCAGTAGCTGGACTTTCTCCAAGAAACTCCGCTACTCCATCGACAGTATCTTCAACTTCACTGACCTTCCCATTCGTTTCCTTCTCGCCGCCGGCGTCGTGGGAACTTCTGCCTCCTTACTCGTCGCCTCCATCGTACTCATCTCCCGTCTACTGGGATGGATCGAAGTCCCCGGTTACACTCCGATCATTCTCACGATAACGTTCTTCGGAGGACTCATGACGCTCGGTCTCGGCATTATTGGGCAGTATCTTTGGCTTGCCCTTCGTAACTCCCGCCAGCGTCCCAATTATATCGTTCGCTCCGTTTCCACGTTTCCCGGCAATCCCACTTCATGAAACGCCCCGCCCTCGCTGCCTTTCTGCTCTACCTCCTCTCCGCTTGGCTCCTCCACGCCGCCGGCTTAAACCTCACCGTCCGCCTCCTCGGCGGCGGTGACTCCTACCAAGCCGGTTTTCCCGCCAAACTCTTCTCGACCACCCTTTCACCCTGGAATCCCTACGTCCAACTCGGCCAATACACCTTTGCCAATACCCAATTTCAGCCCTTTTATCCGCCGGGCCTGATTGTCCTCAGCCTTTTCCCTGACACCTTTGGCTATAACTGCTTCCTCCTCCTCCACTACGCCCTGGCCGGCCTGTTCTGCTATCTCCTTTGCCGCCATTTCCACCTCGACCAAACCTCGTCCTTCTTCGGCGGCCTCTGCTTCCTCGCCACCGGATTCCTCACCGGCCACAAAGGCCATCAGTCGATGATGACCACCGCCGTCTGGCTCCCCCTTATTCTTCTCTTCGCTGCCCGCCACGCCGCCACCGGACGTCTCCAAGAAGCCGCCTTGGCCGGCCTTGCCGTCGCTCTCTCCCTCCTGGCCGGCTTTCCTCAGGTCACTCTCTACGGTCTCCTCCTCGTCGCCGCCTTCTGGTTCTTCCGCGCCGGCCGCCGAGCCATCGTCGGCCTCGCTGTCTGTGGCCTCTGCGCCTTCCTCCTGAGTTCCCTCCAACTCTTCGCCGTCGCCGATACCCTCCCCCTCATCACCCGCCAAAGTCTCTCCTTCTCCAAGTTCAACGAAAACTTCCTCCCCCTCGCGAACCTTCTTGGTTTCTTCGTCCCCAATGTTTTCGGCGGCCTCCACGGTGTCCCCAGCTACGCTCTCAATGGCGAACTCGTCGAAGTTTTCACTTACTGCGGCCTCGCCCCGCTCCTCCTCGCCATCCTAGCCCCGCGGACCCGCGAGGTCTGGTTCTGGGTCGCCGTCCTCGCCTCCAGTCTTTTCCTTACCCTCGGCATCACCAGCGTCCAGTCCCTACTCTTCCACGTCCCCGTCTACAACCTCTTTCGCGCTCCCGCCCGCCACCTCCACGAAGCCGGCCTCGCCCTCAGCGTTCTCGCCGCCTACGGGCTGCAGCATCGCCGCCGCTTACCCTGGGCCATCGCCGCTCTGGCCCTCAGCCTCGGCGTTGCTTTCTACGCCGCCTTCCATCTCCCCGTCTGGGTCTCTCCCACCCTCTCCGGCCCCCAAACCGAAGCCTGGCGCACCATCAGCACCACCTGGCCCCATCCCACGCTCCTTTACCCGCTCCTCGCCTTCGTCGCCACCGCCGCTTGCCTCCTCCTCCGTGCCCCCCGTTGGCTCCTCGCTGCCGTCTTTCTCCTCGACGTCAGCTCCGTCAGTCGAACCATTTACGACAATCCGGATACCTCCAATCTCTACGGAGCCGAACGTCGCGCGGAGGTCTCTTTCCTCTTCGAAGAAGGCCTCGACCCTCAGACCCACCGCATCCTTCCCCTCGACTTTCCCCTCTTCCAAACCTATCCCCTCCTCAGCATGATGTACGGCCTCAGCGTCGCCAACGACTACACGCCCATGTGGATGCTGCGGTATCAATCTCTAACTGGCTTCGACCTCAGCGGCATCGGTGGCGAGGCTCTACTCCCCCAACGCCAACTCCTATCCGCTTTCAGCATCCGCTACGTTCTCGCCCGAACCCCCGCCAGCGCCTTCGCCGCCCGCCGAACCCGCCTCTACAACGAAATTGCCCTCTCCCCCGATGGCATTACCGTTTTTGAAAATCCCGCGGTTCTCCCCCGTTTCCGTTTCGCCAACCAACTCCTCCCCGCTGCCGACTTCCGCACCGCCAAGGCAATCCTCCTGAACCCTGCCCACTTCGACCCCGCCCGCGATACCGTCGTCGAAGGCATCGCGGCCCCGGAAACCATGGCTTCCGGTGCCATCCTCTCCCAAAAAACAGCCAATAACGTCCTCTCTTGGTCCGTCGAAACCTCTGGCCGGGCATTCTTCATCGTCTCTGACACCTGGTTCCCCGGTTGGACTGCCACGATCGACGGCCAACCCGCACCGATTTTCATCGCTAACGGCTGCGTCCGCGGCCTCTTCGTCCCCGGTCCCGGCCGGCACGAAATCCGGATGTCCTTCTGGCCCCGCAGCCTCACGGCCGGCCTCATCGCGACCTTTCTGGGGTTCCTCCTCCTCAGTTACCTTCTCTTTAAAAGAAATTAACGTAGCCTCAAGAAAGTTCTGTTACTT
>JBKJLJ010000258.1:0-3044 GCA_046597015.1 Bryobacteraceae bacterium | reverse complement strand
GGATCTCGCGGTTGCTGGGGGAGGAGACCGATCAACCAACCATGCAGGCTATGACACCGGCTTGGGCCAGCCCGGAACAGTTGCGCGGAGAGGCGCCCCTGATTTCGACCGATTGTTATGCGTTGGGACGTTTGTTGTATTTCCTGCTTACGGGAACCCCGGCGGTGAACCCGGCGGGACGGTCGCCCCACGAAGTGCTGGAATGGCTGAGCGGTTCAACGCCAGTGCGCCCGAGCCGGGCGGCGATGGATCCGGAGTTGATGGGGGATTTGGATAACATCGCGTTGAAGGCGCTGGAGTTTGCTCCGGGGGATCGATATCGGACCGCGGAGTTGCTGGCCGATGATGTGCGGGCCCATTTGGGTTCGAGACCAATTTCAGCGCGGTCGCATACCTGGCGGTACCGGACGCAGAAGTTTGTGAAGCGGAACCGCGGGGTGGTGGTAGGTGTGGGGTTGGTGGCGCTAGCGCTGACGGTCGGCCTGGTGACGACGCTGTGGCAGGCGCGGATTGCGCAGCGGAACTATGAACGGGCCGAGCGGCGGTTTGCGGATGTACGCCGGCTGGCGAACTCGTTTTTATTTGAGATGGACGAATCGATTGCTAAGCTGCCGGGATCTACGCCGGTGCGAGGGACGCTGGTTAGAAACGGGTTGCAGTATCTCGATAGTTTGGCGGAGGAGGCCGCGGGGGACATTTCGCTGCAGGAGGAGTTGGCGGCAGCGTACGAAAAGGTAGGGGAGATTCAAGGGCGGCCCGGGACGGCGAACTTGGGGGATACGGGGGGCGCGTTGCGGAGCTATCAAAAGGCGCTGGCGATCCGGGAGGCGTTGGCCGCGATTTCGGGTTCGATAGAGGATGAGCTGCGCCGTCAGGGGGACTTGGCGGCGACGTACGTGTTGACGGGAAGTGTGGTGAAGGCGACGGGCGATATTCATTCGGGTCTGGAGCTCGACCGGAAGGCGTTGGCGATTCGACAGCGGCTGCTGGAGCAGGAGCCGGGAAACGCGGCGCGACGGCGAGCGTTGGCGGCTAGCTATACGGCATTGGGGGGGAGCTTGTCGCAGTTGGGCGAATGGAAGGGGGTGATGGACGTCCGGCGACTGGCTCTGGAGCAGTATCAGGCGCTCGGTGAGGCGGATCAGAGGGGCTTGGCGTTGGCGCAGGGGCGGATGGGCAGCATTTTGTTGCACGAGAAACAGGGCAGCGCAGCGTTGCGGATGTATCGGGAGGGGTTGCGGACTTGGGTACGATTGTCGGCGGGGAACGTGCGGAATTTGGGGGACCAGATGAACCTGGCGCAGGCGCATACGGGGCTGGGCCGGGCGCTGGTGGAGACGGGGGACGCGGCAGGGGGATGGCGGGAGCTGGAGGCGGGTCGCGCGATTTACGACCAGTTGGCGGAGTTGGACCCGCGAGAGGTCAGAGGCCGGACGTTGCGAGCGGCGAATCTGGTCTTCGCAGCGCGGGCGCAAGTGGCGTTAGGGAATGTCGACCTGGCCGCAAGGCTGGCCGGGGAGGCGCTGTCGGAGCGGGAGCGGTTGAGCGCGGAGAACCCTGCGAACGCGGGGGCGTTTGGAGAAGTCGCGGAGGCGCATGAGATGCTGGGGGATGTGAGGCAGGCGCAGCGGTCGGCGACGGCGGTAATGGAATGGCGCCGGGCTCGAGAGATGTATATTCATTTGGGCAATGAGAAGAAACTTAACGCAGCGGACCGGGAAGCGCTTGAGCGGATCGAAACGAAGTTGGGGAAGCAAGCTCTTCGTTAGAGTGGGACTGGCGCTGGCGTTAATTCCGATGGGTTGGGTGTTGGCTTTGGTGCTGTTGCGGTGGGTGGATCCACCGTTCACAGGGGTGCAGGCGCAGCGGCGGGTGGAGAGTTGGTTTGCGGCGGGAAAGTATCAGAAGCGGTATGAGCCGGTGGACTTGAAGAAAATTTCGGTGCACCTGCGGCATGCGGTGGTGGCAGCGGAGGACAGCCGGTTTGCGCAGCATTTCGGGATTGACTGGGATGCTTTGGGGACGGTGGCGATGGGGAATTCGATGCGAGGGGCGTCGACGATTTCGCAGCAACTCGTGAAGAACCTGTTTTTTACGACGCATCGGAACCCGGTGCGGAAAGTGGCAGAGTTTGGGCTGGCTCCGACGGCGGAGGTGACGTTAGGGAAGGAACGGATTTTGGAACTGTATTTGAACTCGGTGGAATGGGGGCCGGGGGTGTTTGGGGCGGAAGCGGCGGCGCGGTATCACTACAAGATTCCGGCTTCGGCGTTGAGCCGGGAGCAGGCGGCCCGATTGGCGGCGTGCTTGCCGGCACCGCGGAAGCGCCGGCCGGGGGCGATGAATCAGTACAGTGCGATTATTCTGGAACGGATGGAGCAGATGGGTTGGTGACGAGGGCGTGGCGGAGTGTTGCTTCGAGGTCGGCGAAGCAGACGGGTTTGGGCAGGAAAGCGTCCATACCCGCGGCGAGGGCTTGGGATCGCTCGGCGGGGCTGGCTCCGGCGGTGAGGGCGATGATGGGAAGTCGCCCGCCGCTGCCAAGGGCCCGGATGCGGCGCGTGGCTTCGTAGCCATCCATTTCGGGCATTTGGCAGTCCATGAGGATGGCGGCATAGTGGTCGGGCTGGAAGATTGAGAGGGCTTCCTGGCCATTGCAGGCGACGTCGACGGCGACGCCCATGCGCGCGGGGAAGCCGGTGGCGACCTTTTGGTTAACGAGGTTATCTTGAACGACTAGGATGCGCAGGCCGACGAAGGAGCAGCTGGGTTCGTCTGGGGATTTGGTGACGGCGACGGATGCGCTGTCCACCTCGCGCGACCCAGGGGCTGTGGGTGAGCAGCGGAGAAGCCCCGCTGATGGTCAGAAGAATCAGGAGACTTATCGAAGAGCAACGCTCAGGCATCTCTGTGGCTGATCGGCACAGAGTCGGAATATCTGAACTGAAAACCGGGATGGTGGGCGGTCACGGATTCGAACCGTGGACCCCCTGCGTGTAAAGCAGGTGCTCTAACCGACTGAGCTAACCGCCCCTCATTTACTA
>JBKJLJ010000209.1:0-3453 GCA_046597015.1 Bryobacteraceae bacterium | reverse complement strand
AAATCCCGGCGACCGACCGCGCCATCCTGAAAGCCTGGATCACTGCCGGAGCCCCCTGGCCCGACACCCTCACCCTCAAGCTCCCCCAACCCAAAATCAAAGACGACCAAGCCCTCGTCGCCCGCCTCCACCCGAAAATGGAGCAAGCCACCGAGCTCAAACCCTACAAGCGCATCATTCCGAACTCCACCGTCGAATTCGAAATGCTCCCCGTCCCCGGCGACGCCAAAATCGCCCCCTTCTGGATGGGTAAGTACGAAGTGACGTGGGATGAATACCGCCTCTTCATGTTCCAAAACTTGGCCAATGAAGCCCGGGGCGCCGAACCCGCCCTCGACGCCATCTCCCGCCCCACGAAACCCTACGTCGAGATGTCCTTCGGGATGGGCATCAATGGCTTCCCCGCCATCTCGATGACCCAGCATGCTGCCAATAAGTTTGCCCAATGGCTCTCGGCCAAAACCGGCCAGTTCTATCGCCTTCCCACGGAAGCCGAATGGGAGCGCGCCTGCCGCCTCGGCGATACCGAAGCCGCTCCCATCAACGACCGTTCCTGGTTCGTCGACAACTCTCCCGAAAGCTATCAGCAAGTCGGCAAGAAGAAACCCAACAAACTCGGTCTCTACGACATGCTCGGCAATGTCGCCGAATGGACCCTCGACCAGTACGACGAAAAATCCTACGGAAAACCGCTTCCCCCCGAAGGCTACATCCTCTCCACCAAACCCTACCCGCACGTTGCCAAGGGTGGCGCCTGGTCCGACCCCGCCCAAAAGCTTGGCTGCGGCCAACGCATCTGGTCCGACCCCCAATGGAAGATGCAGGATCCCCAACTCCCCAAGTCCATTTGGTACCTTACCGACGCCCAGTTTTTGGGCTTTCGCCTTGTCCGTCCGCTGAAGGTCCCTAGTGCTGCGCAGATGTTTCGTTATTGGAATAACGGCGTCGAGCGCGAATAGCGCCGCCCCTCCGCTCGAACGCTTCGAGGCCGTCGAGCCCCACCTCGGCACTCTCATCGCCATCACGGTCTACGCCCCCCATGTCGCCGCCGCCCGCGCCGCGTTTGCCCGTGCCTTCGCCCGGATCGCCGCCCTGAGCCAAATCCTGTCCGACTATCTGCCCTCCTCCGAACTGAACCAGATCAGCACCACGCCTCGCATCATCTCCCCTGAACTTGCCCTCGTCCTTCGCACCGCGCAGCAGCTTGCGAAACGAACCCAAGGAGGCTTCGATGTTACAGCCGGAGCCCTCATCCGCCATTGGCGCCAGGCCAAAACGTTTCCTCCTGCCGACCTCCCCGTCGGTTATCAGCAACTTCACGTAGAAGGGCGCCAAGCCTGGATCGACAATCCCGCCATTCGCCTCGACGTCGGTGCCCTCGGCAAGGGCTACATCGCTGACGAAGCGCTGAAGGCTCTCGGGTTCCCTCGGGCCCTCATCGCCATCAGCGGCGACATCGTCTGCGGTGCCCCCCCTCCGGGCCAACCCGGCTGGCGAGTCCAGGCTGCCGGGCGAGTCTTCACCCTAAAGCACGCAGCTGTCTCCACCGCCGGCGACGCCGAGCAGTTCACCCTCATCGACGGCCACCGTTACTCGCACATCCTCGACCCTCGCACCCGTCGGCCGCTCTCAACCGCACGCCAGGTCACCGTCGTCGCCCCCTCCGGCCTCATCGCCGACGCCCTTGACACCGCTATCTGCGTTACCGGCGACTCCACCCTCACCCGGCACTATCGGCACACCCGCGCCTATATCGTGTAGGGAATCGTCCAACCTAGGCCGGCCGTGATTCCGTGGGCCTTTTCGCCTTGTTGCGGCACACCTGTGCTACGGTGACCCTTGAATGAACGTACAACGAAAGATCGCCCTCGTCACGGGCGCCGGAAGCGGCATCGGCCGAGCTGTAAGCCTGGCTCTCCAAGCTGCCAACTATTCAGTCGTCCTCGCGGGGCGACGCCAAGCTGAGCTCGATGAGACCGCGACGCTCGCCTGCAATTCGGGTGGAGCCATGTTGCCCGTACCCACCGACATCAGCCAGCCCGACCAAGTGGCGGCTCTCTTCGCCACCCTCAAGAACACCTTCGGACGCATCGACCTGCTCTTCAACAACGCTGGCATGGGCACCCCGGCCATGCCGATGGAGGACCTCACTTTTGAACAGTGGAGCGCCGTCGTGGGGGTCAACCTCACCGGCTCTTTCTTGTGCGCTCAACACGCCATCCGCCTGATGAAAGCGCAGGACCCGCAGGGAGGCCGTATCATCAACAACGGCTCCATCTCCGCCCACGTGCCTCGGCCCCACTCGGCGCCTTATACCGCTACCAAACACGCCATCACAGGCCTGACACGGAGTATCTCCCTCGACGGTCGACCGTTTCGCATTGCCTGCGGCCAAATCGACATCGGCAACGCCGCCACCGACATGACCCAGCGGATGACCACCGGAGCCCTCCAACCCGATGGCAACCTACGCCCCGAACCCCGTATGGACGTCCGCTGCGTGAGCGATGCCGTGCTCTACATGGCTGGCCTACCGCTCGAAGCCAACGTCCAATTCATGACCGTTATGGCCACCGATATGCCCTTCATCGGCCGCGGCTAAACTCGCAGAAAAAGTTTGCGATTATACATCCACCAAAGAATCAACCAAAACACGATCAACACGGCCAGGCCGCTCCACAGAGGAGCCAATGACGGGCCTGCGAACGAGAAAACCCGCGCCCCGAGGTGGATCCGGAATGAGCTAAGCACAAACTCCTCCCACAGGTGGGCGATCAGGTAGGCCGCAATCGAATTCATACCGATCACCACGAGGGGAAACGCCCACCGCCGGTAGTGCTTGACGTCGATTATCCAACTAAACCCTGCCAAAAGCAGAAAACAGGCGCCCCCGCTGAAAAGCGTCCACGCCGGGGTCCAAATCCGTTTCACAATCGGGCAGATCCCCGTAAAGTGCAGCAACAACCCACCCGCTAAGCAAGCCACTCCGGCCCCCAAAAACTGACGCAAGGGCAGCGTCGGAGCAGAAGCCCGTAGCCACCGGCCAGCCGCCAAGCCTAGAATCATCGTCCCCAATGTCGGGATGAAACTCAGCGTCAAATAGCCGCCCCGATTCTCCAGGAACGGCGTAGGCCGGGAGAATAAATTCAAAAACCACCGGTCAAAAGCCGCTCCGTAGTTGTCGGCCTTCTGCCAGTGCGCCCCAAAGCCAAGCTCCGCGGGCACCGGATACAGCGCCCACACCAACCAGTAGCCAACCAGGATCACACCCAGCGCCGCCCACTGCCACCGTGGTCGCCGCAGGCCTAACAGGAACAGCACCGGATAGCCAAGGCCTATCTGCGTCAGCGTATCCTCGAACGTGAAATTCGTTTGCTCCGCCTGAATGGACCGCAGAAAAATTCCCAGCAAAATTAGGATCAACGACCGTCGAAGGGCGTGGCCAAACTGAGT
>JBKJLJ010000021.1:0-4778 GCA_046597015.1 Bryobacteraceae bacterium | reverse complement strand
GTCTTCCTCGCCCTCGGCATGAATGGCCAATCGCTCACCCGAGCCCACGGCTTTCCCATCCGCATGCTCTGCCCTCGCTATTACGGCTTCAAAAACGTAAAATGGATCGGCGAAATCGCCTTCGTCTCTCAGCCCTACTTCGGCACCTGGCCCAAGATGGGCTACACCAAGGAAGCCAAAACCAACATCGCCTCCTACATCGATAAGGCTACCCCCACCGAAATCGTCGGCGTCTCCTTCGCCGGGAGCCGAGGCATCCAAGCCGTTCAGGTCCGCCTGCTGTCGAAGGACGGCCCCCTCGGCGAATGGAAGAACGCCACGCTCGAAAATCCGCTCTCCCCCTACACCTGGACCCGCTGGCAGATCGCCCTCTCCGCCCCCGACGCGATCCAAGCCGAAGCCCGCGCTCAGGATTCCACCGGCGCTTGGCAAGCCACCGAAGAAACCAAACTATTCCCCAGTGGCGTCGCCGGACCCACCGTGCGCAAAATCACCGTATGACCTCTTTCTACGCGGCGATCGTCACCGCCATCGGCATCGTCCTCTTCCTCCGCAAAGCCTGGTACAACTACACCCGCCTGCCGAAGATTCCCTACGTCATCGGCCTCGATTTCCCCTCCGTCACCGTCATCATCCCCGCCCGTAACGAAGCCGCCAACATCGCCCGCGCCATCTCCGGCTTCCCCCCCGAATCCGTGATCGTCGTCGACGACGCCTCCACCGACGACACCGCCAAAATCGCCGCCGAAGCCGGCGCCCGCGTCATCTCCGCTCCGCCGCTTCCGGCTGGTCACCTCGGCAAACCCAACGCCTGCATGGCTGGTGCCAACGAAGCCTCGACCGACTGGCTCCTCTTCATCGACGCCGACACCTGGTACTCCCGCGTCTTCGCCCCCTGCCTCATCGAATACGCCGAAGACAACGAACTCCAAATGGCCAGTGTCTTCCTCCGCCAGCAGTGCGAAACCTTGGCCGAAAAAGCGCTCCTCCCCTACGCCTTCGCCCTCTACTTCACCGGCGTCAACACAAGCGCGGTGAACCATCGCCGACCCACTCAATGGCTCGCCAACGGCCAATGCCTCCTCGTCCAGCGCGAGGCCTATCACCGTCTGGGCGGCCACGCCGCCGTCGCCCAATCCGTCATTGAGGACGTCGCCCTCGCCAAACTCGCCGCCGAAAAAGGCATCCACGCCCGCGTCACCCGCGCCGAACACATGGGCAACGTCCGCATGTACGACGGCTTCCAAGCCATCTGGCGAGGCTTCCAAAAAAACTCCTTCCGCTTCCTCCAAATCAACCCCTTCACCGGCCTCCAGGTCGTGATGGCCTCGACGCTTCTGGCCAGTTGGCTCCCCGTCATCCTCTGGCTCGTGCAGGATAAGCTCTACCGCCAGGCCGCCCTCTTCGCCATCATCCCCTCGGTGATTCTCTTCCCCTGGTACCGCAGTGCCGCCACGATCCTCGCCCCCCTCGCGATCTACGGTTTTCAAGCCATCGCCATCAACGGCATGATCACCACCCTCACTGGCCGCAAGGCTATTTGGAAGGGCAGGGAAGTGTGAAGCAGTATCCCACCCCCTGGCGCCAAGTCTTCGCCCTAACCCCTCATATCTGGGAAAAAACCCGCTATTCCGTCAAGACCTTCACGGAGCAATCCCTCCCCTGCCTCAAGCCCGACCCGCAAGTCAAAGGTCTCGAAAACCTCCCCGCCAGCCCCGCGTTCGTTCTCGCCCCTAATCATTATCAACGCCCCGGCCTCTGGATCCTCCACCCCTGCAGCGTCATCACCGTCGCCCTCCAGCGCCACTACAACCTCCCCGATCCCCCCATCCGCTGGGTCGTCACCGCCAACTGGCCCCCCGTCAAACTGGGCCCCTGGAAGCTCCCTTCCCCCGGTGATTGGCTCCTCCCCCGCGTAGCCCACGCCCTCTTCTGCTACCCCGTTTCCTTCGCCGGAACCAACCCCGCCCTCACCGCCCGCAGCTACCGAACCCTGTTGAAAGACGCAAAATCCCTCGACCGCCCCCTCGGCATCTTCCCCGAAGGCGTCGCCGGCACGGCCGAAAAGATGGCCCCGCCCCTCCCTGGGGTCGAGCGCCTCTTCGTGACCTTAGCCAAGCTCGGCCTCCCCGTCGTCCCCTGCGGAATGCACGAAACGGACCGCCTCGTCGTCCGCTTCGGCCCCCCCATCTCCCCCGCCGAATTAATCGAAGCTCCCAACGCCGCCGACCTGATCATGGCCCGGATCCGCGCCCTCGCGCTGCTCCTGTAGTCTGCGGCGGCTATGGTAAACTCCCTAGCCATGACCAGTTCCGCCGCCACCGTCGAAGAGTATCTCGCTGAACTTCCCCCGGACCGTCGCGAAGTCATCGCCGCCGTCCGGGCCGTCATTCTCGCCAATCTCGACCCCGCGTACCAGGAAAAAATGGCCTATGGCATGATCGGCTACAGCATCCCCCACTCCGTCTATCCCGCCGGCTACCATTGCAATCCCAAAGACCCGCTCCCCTTCGCCGGCCTCGCCTCGCAGAAGAACAACATGGCGGTCTATCTCATGTCCCTCTACGTCCAGGCCGACGGCTCGGACACCGCCTGGTTTGAATCCGAATGGGCCAAATCCGGCAAAAAACTCGACAAAGGGAAGTCCTGCATCCGCTTCAAGAAACTAGCCGACCTCGATCTCAACGTGCTCGGCCAGGCCATCAAACGGGTCCCGGCCGAGCTTTACATCAAGTACTACGACGCCAATCTCCCGCCCTCCAAAAAACCAAAGAAGCGGTAACGGCAACCTTAGAACGCCAGCCGCAGCGCAAACTGGATTTCGCGCGCCGGTGTGTTTAACCCTGTAATCGTCCCGAAGCCGCCGCTCGAACGGTTCGAATTTGGGTTCCCCAAGTTGGTCTTGTTCAAGAAGTTGAACGCCTCCATCCGGAACTCCGTCCCCACCTTCTCCGTGATGTGGAAGTCCTTGTGGAGCCCAAAGTTCATCTGGTGAATGGCCGGACCGCGAACAATGTTCCGCCCCGCATTGCCGAACGGGAACCGCGGATCCGTCGGGATCGATACCGTATCCGGATTCAGCCAGCGCTGAATGGTCCGTTGCCCTTCCGGCATCACCGGGTTCCCCGTGATGTTCGGCCGGTAGTTCGGCGCTCCGCTCACCTGAAACTGAGAGGACGGGCCCCAGGTGAGATTCACCGGGTTCCCGCTTCCAGAAAAGTTGATGGCCGAAAGCCGCCAGCCGCCCGCCACCAAATCGGTCGCCTTGTTCCAGCTCGAACCGAACCTCCGGCCCTTACCGAACGGCAGGTCGTACAGGAACGTCGTTACATTGTTGAACGGCTGATCATAACCGCCCAAGCCCTTCTCCCCCGCCAGGTTCTGGTAGTTCACCCGGCTGTTATCGCCGTTCGCCGTCTCTAAATGGCCCGAAGCGTTGTCAATCGCCTTCGACCAGGTAAACGAGTTCAGCAGATAAAAACCGTTCGCGAACTTCCGTTCGAGCTTGGCTTGGAAGGCGTGATAATCCAGGAACCCTCCCGGGAACGCAGACTGAATATAGCTAAATCCAGGAATCGGCCGCCGGGCGTCCACCGAAAGATTCTCCCCCGGATTGTTCGGACGAGCCGTGTTCAGGTCGCCCAAAATCATCATGTTTCGGCCAATCGTTCCCACGTAGCCAACGTCCAGCACCAACCCCGCGGCGATCTGCCGCTGAATCGTCACATGGTAGCTCTTCACCGAAGCCGAAGGCAGGTCGAACGGAATCTGGTTCGTCCGTACTGTATTCGTCCGCACGTTCGCGATCGTCAGGAAGTTATCCGGAAAGCCGCGCTCGAAGGGCAAAAAGCAGGTCGCCGGGTTGTAGTTGCCGGTGGCCGGGCACAGCGCCTGCCCACCGTTCGGCACCCCGGGAGCCACCTGGTTGATGCTCGGGTTCAAAATGAACGGCAGATTGTAAGCCAGCAAATTCTCGCCGCCCATGCGGTTGAAGTGAATGTAGCTCACTCCAAAGGCTGCCCGGATCACCGTCTTGTCGTTCAGCGTATATGCGGCTCCGATGCGCGGCCCAATGTTGTTCCGGTCCGGGTTCACCTGCGACCGATCCCGCAACGACCCATCTTTGGCCAAAACAAGCGTGTTGTTCGAGGGATCAAAGTTCGAAAGCCGATTCTGCCCTTCCCACTGCGGAGTCGCAAACTCATACCGCAGCCCCAGGTTCAACGTCAACCGCTGGGAAACCTTAAAGTCATCCTGCAGGTACAGAAAATGCATCCGCTGCCGATAGTTCACAATCGTCGCCGTATTCAGCGAATAATTGGACCGTGCGCCCATCAAATAATCGGCTACAAACTGCCGATCATCGTTCGGGGTACCCGGAGCCTGCGAAAAACGGCCGCTGAAGCTGTTCGATCCGTACTTCGGGTTAAAGTCGTCGATGTCCGTATCAATGCTCTGATACTCGTATCCCGCCTTCAAACTGTGCTTGTTCAGAATCTTCGCAAAGTTTACCTTCGGGTCGAGCACGAACGGATTCTGAAACTGAGGATTCGATCCCTGCACCCCAATCGAAGTAAATCCATTAATCCCCGTGCTGATCACCCCGCCCGTAAACCGCTTGTCGTTCGGGATGTTCGGAATTCCGAAGCGCTCGCCAATCGTCGGCGTTCCCACAAACAGCGGAAACTTTCCGCCCTCGGTCCGCGAAATTCCCATCCGGAACTCAATCAGCGAAGTCGGACTCAACGTATAAGTCGTGCCCAGCGCCATCTGTTCAT
>JBKJLJ010000012.1:0-6944 GCA_046597015.1 Bryobacteraceae bacterium | reverse complement strand
TTCGGGTGGGGGGGAGAGGGCGGTGCGTTTCGGGTGGGGGGGAGAGGGCGGTGCGTTTCGGGTGCGGGGGGAGGGCCGTGCGTTTCGCGCGCGGCCTTAGGCGGCCGGGCGCGCGGCTTCGGCGAGAGCCGAATGGGCTAGTGTGTGGACATCGAGAATCAGGGCGATACTTCCATCGCCGAGGATCGTGGCACCGGACACCGCTTCGACCTGCTGGCAGAGGGGGCCAAGTTGTTTAATGACGGTTTTGTGATCACCGATGACGGCATCGACGACGAAGCCGAAGTCACCGGACGTGGTTTGAGCGACGAGGATCTGGGTGAGAATTCCGGGGCCGGAGCCGAGGCGGAAGAAGCGATGGAGGAAGACGAGGGGGACGAGTTTGCCACGGACTTCGATAAACTCTCGGCCGTTGGGGAGGGTGTCGGTTTTGACTTCGAGGCATTCGATGACCTGAACGACCGGGAAGACGAAGTACTGATCGGCGACGCGGACGAGGAGTCCATCAATGATGGCCAGGGTGAGGGGGAGTTTAAGGGTAAAGACGGTTCCCTGCCCGAGAGTGGAGGTAACCTCGATCGAACCGCGGAGCGATTCGACGTTCCTCTTGACGACGTCCATGCCGACGCCGCGGCCGGAGACGGCGGAGACCGACGAGGCGGTAGAAAATCCAGTAAGGAAAATCAGCGCGAAGATTTCGGACTCCGACAGTTCGGCACGGGGATCGATAAGCCCTTTTTCGATGGCCTTCGCGCGGACGCGGACCGGGTCGATGCCATGGCCGTCATCAGAGACCTGAATATGGACCTGCGAGCCGGCGTGAGCGGCTGAGAGGACGAGCCGTCCACTGGCGGGTTTGCCGAGCCGGCGGCGCTGCTCGGGCGTTTCAATCCCATGATCGACTGAGTTGCGGATGAGATGGACGAGGGGATCGGCGATCTGATCGATGACGCTTTTGTCGAGTTCGGTATCGCCCCCAACGGTAGAGAGATCGATCTGTTTGCCGAGCTCTCCGGCGAGGTCGCGGACCAGACGGCGATAGCGGGCAAAGGTGGCCTCAATCGGGAGCATTCGGAGGCTCATCGTGTTGTCGCGCAGGAGGCTCGTGAGCCGTTCGGTCTCTTCGGCGATATGGGCGATCTCGATGTCGCCGGATTGAGTGGCAAAGCGAGTGAGGCGGGCCTGGGTGGTGACGAGTTCGCCGACAATGTTGATCAGCTCATCGAGCTTGGCGGCGGGAACGCGGAGACTGGTGGTGGCGGGGCGGGCGGTCGATCCGGCCTTTTCTAGAGACGGTGCTTCGACAGATTCGTCGGCGATCACCACATCCGGGGCGTCCTCTACAACTGTAATCGTTAGCGAATCGCCGTCGTCGACAAAGAGGAACACGTCGCGTATGGCTTCCGGGGAGCAGGAAGCGACCAGGCGTAAGTCCCAGACAAGGTAGCAGTGGTCCGGGAGCAGGTCAGCCAAAGGGGGGAGTGCGGAGGTATCGGCGTGGATGACGAGATCCCCGAGTTCGCGGAGTTCGTCGAATAAGGGCAGAAGGTTGGATCCGCGGAGAAAGAGGTCAACGGGCGGGGCAAATCGAATCTTGAATTCTTTCAGGGCGTCGGCCGGAGCGGGGAGATCGACCCGCGAAGGCAGGGCATCGCGGACATCTACAAACTCACGGATGGCGCCGAGGATCGCCAAGCCAGGGGCTCGATTCAGGGGGATGTGGCCGAGCGAGGATTCGAGCAGGTGCAGGATATGGTCGCGGGCGCAGAGGGTGAGCGAGATGAGGGCGGGGGTGACGGCTAGCTCGCCCGAGCGAACGAGGTCGTAGGCCGATTCGAGGTTATGGGTGAAGGAGGCGACTTCCTCGAAGCCGAACATGGAACCAGACCCTTTAATCGTGTGCAGGGCGCGAAATACCCGGCCGATGGTTTCGGCATCGCGGGGATCGTTTTCGAGTTCGAGGAGGGCCGCTTCAAGGTCGATGAGGAGGTCACGGGCCTCTTCACAGAAGGCGAGGCGGGGGTCAGGCATTCCATTTATATTGCTCACGCGGCCGTTTGCTTCGCTCATCCGAGCACCTTCTTAATCGTGGCGAGGAGTTGTTCTGGCTGAAAGGGTTTGACGAGCCATCCCGTGGCGCCGGCGGCTTTGGCCTCCAGCTTGCGGGCGGGATCGGACTCGGTCGTCGGCAGCAGAATGGGGGTATAGCGATAGTCGGCGGTAGCGCGAATGGCGCGGGTGAGCCCGAGACCGTCGAGGCGGGGCATGTTGAGATCGGTCAGGACAAGGTTCACCGGGGCTTGCAGCTTTTCCAGGGCGTCTTGGCCGTCGGAGGCTTCAATGACGGTGTAGCCAGCTCCGCGGAGGGTGAAGCCGACCAGTTGGCGCATGCTGGCGGAGTCGTCAACAGCAAGGATGGTTCTAGACATGGGAGTCTCCTGGTTCGAACATGGCGGATTGGAAGATGGCGGGATCGATTCCAGTAGCGCGACAGACCGATTCGAGAGGTAGGTTCGAGGACTGGGTGATCCGGAGTCTGTCCTCGCGGGCGGCGGCCAGCAGCAGTTGGAGCGCGGCGAGATCGATGACCGTGGTGGCGCACAGGTCGAGGTGGAGTCCGAGGGGGGAGGCGCGGAACTGGTCGAGAAGTTCGGCGATGGCCGGGAGGGTCAACTCCGGGGGAGCGGGAACCGTCGGTCGGCTCATGATTTCATCTCCCGGGCCAGTTGGAGGAGGGCGGGCGCGATTCGCGTAAGGGGCAAAATCCGCTCCACCCCTCCCCGTTTAATGGCTTCGTTCGGCATGCCGAAGACGACGCAGGAGTCTTTGTCCTGGGCGAAGGTGCGGGCCCCCGCCTGTTTGAGTTCCAGCATGCCGGCCGCGCCATCATCGCCCATGCCCGTCAGAATCACCCCGACCGCATTGCGCCCGGCCTGTTGGGCGGCCGAACGAAACAGGACATCCACCGAAGGCCGATGGCGGGAGACCGGTGGCCCATCGAGGAGGTCGACGACATAGCGATTTTGCTTCCGGAGGAGCACCAGATGGCGATTGCCGCGGGCGAGCAGCACTTGGCCGTGCTGGATCTCGTCGCCGGCCTCTGCCTCCTTCACCGAAAGGGCGGAGAGACGATCGAGCCGTTCGGCGAAGGAGGCAGTGAAGAACTCGGGCATGTGCTGCACGATGACCATGCCCGGAAAGTCGGCGGGAAGACCGTCAAGCAGAGTAACGAGGGCGTCGGTTCCTCCGGTAGAGGCACCGACGACAAAGATGGGATCCGAGAGTGCCGCCAAACGGGTGGAACGCGTTTTTGCCAGAACCGCGTCGGCGTTAAGCTTGGCGACCACCGGGGCGGCGGCTCGGCGGGTTCTGACCGGAACCTGGGAGGCCGCGTAGACAATATCACAGATGGTGTCGCGCGACTCTTCAAAGGACTGGCGGGTGCCCAAACGGGGTTTGGCCATGACCTCGACGGCACCGGCGTCGAGCGCTTCCAGGGCGACCCGGGAGCCACTTTCGGCCGCGCCCGAACACAACACCACCGGAATGGGATGCTGCGACATGAGCCGCTTCAGGAAAGTAATGCCATCCATCCGGGGCATTTCGACATCCAGGACGATCACGTCGGGGATGTGTTCCTGGATGCGGGCCGCAGCCACGAAAGGGTCCGAGGCCGGGGCGAGGACCGAAAGACGGGGATCGGAACCGAGGATTTCCGAGAGTGCTCCACGGACTAGGGCGGAGTCATCAACGATCAGGACCGAGACTGGAGGATTCATGCGTGTTGTTCCTTAGCGAGGGGAGTTGACGGGGAGAGAGATCGGACCCAGACGTCCCCTTTAGCGGTATCGAAGATTAAGTGAAGGCCGACGACACCGGCGATTTTCTTTGCACTCGGGGTGAAACCGAACGATGCCAGAACGGTCAGGACGCAGGTCGAGTTGAGCGCTCCAACCGTCGGCCCGATGGCGGGGCGCTCCACGCCGGGAAGGACTTCCGCACCGCCAAAAAGTTTGACTTCGATTCGGCTGGCCGGGACCTGGCGGTCGGCAAACCTGGCAAGCATAGCCGGAATCGCGGTATCGCAATAGCGGAAGCGTTCGGCTTCGGCGACGCCGGCCGGAGAATGCGGTAGGACGCAGTGGGAGATGGCGGCCAGACCGGTGACGGGATCCCGGAGGGTAAGCGAGACACAGGAGCCGAGGATGGTTTCGACCAGTTCGGGGGAGGTGGAAAACCGAACGGCCCCGGGGTGCAGGAAGAAGCGGGTCATCGCGCGGAACCCTCCCCCCCGCTTTTATACCGATAGGCGCTGGGGGCAATCGGCGACAGGGCCGCGTCGTGGTTCTGTAGCGACTCGGAGTGACCGACAAAAAGGTAGCCGGACGGGGTGAGGTTTTGGGTCAGTTTGCGGACGACCTCTGCCTGCGTTTCCCGATTGAAGTAGATCAGCACATTGCGGCAGAAGATGATATGGAAGGGATGGGGCAGTCCGTAATCGGCGTCCATCAGGTTCAGTTGGCCCAACTGAACCCGGGCGCGCAGCTCCGGGGCGATCCGGAACGGAGCGGGCGCGGCCGCCGAGCGAGCGCGCAGCAGGTAGGCGCGACGCCAATCTTCCGACAGGGGAGCAATATCGGTCTCGTTGTAGGTGGCGGCGCGAGCCTGAGCCAGGACGCGAGTGGAGATATCGGTCCCCTGGATGGAGTAGTCGAAGGAGCGTTGGGTGCGGCCCCATTGGGCCAGGACCATCGCCAAGGTGTACGGCTCCTCGCCGGTGGAAGCCGCGGCACTCCAGACGCGCAAGGGCGTGCGGCGGCCAATACCGGCCGCATAGAGCGCGGGAAGAACCGTGCGTTCGAGCAGGGCGAAATGAGCCGGCTCACGCAGAAAGTCCGTCTTATTGGTGGTGATGGCGTCGGTTAGCGGAACGAGTTCGGAGGACTGGCGGGCGGGGTCAAACAAAAGCCGCCAATAGTCGGCGAAAGAAGAAAGACCAAGCTGGTGCAGCCTTTTCCGAAGCCGGGCTTCGACCATGGGGCGCTTGCTGTCGGGCAACTGAATTCCGCAGCGATCTTCGATGAGCGCTCGCAGGCGGGAAAAGTCGGCCGGGGCGATCGGCGCTAATTCCTGCCCGAGTGGGAATTCAGCCGCCGCGGCCGACCGGGCGGAGAGAGGACGGGCCAATGGAGTAGCCATGGGAGAGCTACCGGGTGGCTTGCGCCAGTTGCGAGACATCGGTGGCCGAGAAGACCCGGTCGATGTTGAGGATCATGAGGAAACCGTTGTCGCGCTGCCCCATGCCCTGAATGAAATCGGTTTGAATGGCCGAGCCGAGCCGGGGAGGGGGCTGGATGTTTGCGGCATCGATATCGATGACCTCTTCGACGGCGTCGCACAAGGCTCCGACGACGATGGTTTCACAGCCCATGGCAACTTCGACGACGATGATGCAGGTGTTGACCGTGGGCTCGACGGATTCGAGCCCAAAGCCGAGTCGAAGATCAACGACCGGGACCACGCTGCCGCGGAGGTTGATGACCCCGCGGAGGAAGTCTGGCGTGCGGGGAATCTTCGTGATGGTGGTGAAGTCGAGCACCTCCCGTACCTTATGCACTTCGAGGGCAAAGACCTCGATCCCGAGTTTAAACGTAAGGTACGGCTGGACGCCGGCCAGGGTAGCGACGGACATTGTGGTTTCCATGCGGGGCTCCAATTGAATCTGCGGTCATCGGGCTAGTAGCGTTTATACTGCTGATCGAGGTCATCGGGACCAGAGAGCAGATCGAGAGCGACGCCGCCCTTGCGAGCCGGGCTCGTCGGCCGCGAGGGAGCGGCGGCACGACGGCCAGGAGCAACGACCGGCGCGGAGCGCCCGCTGACCGCCCGGGCGGGAGCGGGACGAGCCGACGGCGCGGGACGGGCCGTTACTGCCCGGTCGAGCCGCTGGATGGAGGATTCCAACTGCTCGCTTTCGCTGACCTGGAACTGATCGACCGAGGAGAGCATCTGTTCGGCTTGGGAAGACAGCTCTTCGCTCGTGGCCGCCATCTCTTCCGATCCGCTGGCATTCTGCTGAATGACGGATTGGAGTTGCTGGAGAGCGGTGTTGATCTGTTCGGCTCCGGTCTGCTGCTCGGCGCTGGCGGCGGAGATTTCCTGGACGAGCGAAGCGGTCTTTTCGATATTCGGGACCAGACGATCCAGCATTTCGCCGGCGCGCTCGGCTACCTTCACCGTTGCGGCCGAGAGCTGGTTAATTTCGCTGGCCGCTTTTTGACTACGCTCGGCGAGCTTCCGGACCTCGGCGGCGACGACGGCGAAGCCTTTGCCGTGCTCCCCGGCCCGCGCTGCTTCGATGGCGGCATTGAGAGCGAGCATGTTGGTCTGCCGGGCGATCTCTTCGATGATCGATATCTTGCTGGCGATCTCCTTCATCGCGTTGACCGCGTCGCTGACCGAGCGGCCGCTCTCCTTGGCCTCGGTAGCCGACTGGACTGCGATTTTTTCCGTTTGCTCGGCGTTCGCAGCGTTCTGGCGGATGTTGGAGACCATCTCCTCCATCGAAGACGATGCCTGCTCGGCCGCGGCGGACTGCTGGCTGGCCCCTTCCGACAATTGCGTGGTGGCCGTCGAAAGGGCCACGCTTCCCGAGGCGACCTCTCCGGCGGCGGTCTTGATCTGTCCGATGGTACTGGTGAGCGAAGCGACCATCTGAGCAAGCGACTTCATGAGTTGATCGCGTTCTGACCGCGGGACGATCTCGACGGTGAGAGCGCCCTGGGCCACCGCATCGGCGGAGTGACTGACCTTGTGCATGGACTCGATGAGCGCGTTGAGGTTGTTGCGGAGCGTGTCAAAGTCGCCCTGATAGGTCTGCGTAATGACCGGGGGGATGTCGCCCACGCTGATCCGCTCGACATACGCGGCGGCGGTATCGAGGG
>JBKJLJ010000955.1:0-3885 GCA_046597015.1 Bryobacteraceae bacterium | reverse complement strand
CTCTCGCCTTCGCTGACGACCGCAACCAGCGTGGTTTTCAGAACAATTATTACAAGCAGATCTCGCCCAAGTTTGGCTTCGCTTATGCGATGACCAATAAACTTGTCCTCCGCGGCGGCTACGGCATCAACAACACCCCAGCGATCTCGAACGGCTTCGGCTTCGGCGGAACTCTTGGTTACAACGGCACCCTGCAGGTGAACTCGAACACCCGTCAGATTCCGTTCGCCGAAGCGCCGCTCGGCAACATCTCCGACCGGTACCCGGACTTTGTCGGGACCCTGCCGAACAAAGTGTCCACTCTAGCTAACGGCCAGGGCGTTGACTGGTTCAATTCCAGTGGCAATCGCTTGCCCTACGTCCAGAACTGGAACTTCGGATTCCAGTACCAGCTCCCAGCTCAGACGGTTATCGAGATCAACTACGTCGGCAACACGGGAACCCGCCTCATCAGCCGCGGCTTCTCGCAACCCAACAACCTGCCCTTCGCTATCACCCAGCAGTACGGCGACATCCTGCCGCGCCCCTGGAACGCTTCGAGCCCCATCCCTTCGCCTTTCCCAGGCTTCATCGGAACCAACCTCCAGGCCCTCCGGCCGTTCCCGCAGTTCACCGGCATCAATGACGTTTTCCCCAACATGGGCAAGTCAAGCTACAACTCCATGCAGGTCCAGGTCACGCGCCACTTCACCAAAGGGCTGGCTATCCTCGGCGCTTACACTTGGTCGAAGGCCATCGGTCTCGGCGACGATGCGATCGAATCCGAAGGCGTCGCCGACGTCTTCAATCGCAAGCTCGATCGTTCCGTCACCAACTACCACTTCCCCCACGTCGCCAAGCTGAGCTGGATCTACGAACTCCCCTTCGGCCCAGACAAGATCATCAAAACCCGCGGCATCGTGGACAAACTGGTCGGCGGCTGGCAACTGAGCGGGATCAACAACTGGCGCAGCGGCAATGCCATCGGAATCCAAACCGGCGGCCTCAACCTGCCCACCGGCAATTCCATCCGGCCGGACTACATCGGTGGCGACATCGTTGCAAACCCCGACGCCGGCATCAGCTTCCGCGGCTTCGCCGGTGGAACGGCTTACCTCAACCGCGCCGCGTTCGCCAACCCGCCCGTCCAAGCCGGCGGCCAGAACGTCGTCGCTCGTCTCGGCAACCTCGGCCCGGTGCTCCCCAACATCCGGAACCGTCACCTGGTGACCTTCGATGCCAGCATCCAGAAGTTCTTCAAGTTCGATGAAAAGCGCAATATCCAACTGCGCGGCACGTTCTTGAACGCCTTCAACTGGGCTGGCATTGGCGGCTTGGTCACCAACATCACCAACCCGTTCTTCGGCCAGTACACCGGCCAACAGCTCGGACCCCGCAACATCGAAATCGCCCTCCGCTTTACGTTCTAAGTGTGTAGGCTGTTTCTCTTCCTCTTCGCTGCCCGGGTCTTCGCAGACCCGGGCAGCGCTGTTTGTGGCCCCTGTCACGCGGACATCGTCAAACGTTACGCCCTCACCGGCATGGCCCGCTCGAGCACCGCCGACTCCCTCGGCTCCGGCTCCATCGGCAAAAGCTATATAGCATTCATCGATCGCTTTCTCATCCAAACGCCCCGCTCTTTCTTCGCCAAAACCAACTCCTTCGGCCTCTCCCCCGGCTTCCCCGACGCCCAAACCTATCGCCCCGTCGAAGAGCCCTGCCTGCAATGTCACTCGACCGGCGTCCGCATCGTAAAAGGAACCCAGAACCAGTACCCGAATCCCCCCTTCGCCGAACCGGGAATTGGCTGCGAGCGTTGCCACGGCCCCGCCGAAGCCCACGCCGTCAACCCCGCCAAACTCACGCCGGAACGCCGCGACAACGTCTGCGAACAGTGCCACCTCACCGGCGCCGCCAAAGTCACCCGCGCCAACAAAAACCCCTACGACTACCGCCCCGGCGACAAGCTCTCCGACTTTGTCACCATCTTCGTCGATTCCTCCAAAAACAACGCCACCGACCACGTCGAGCAACTCTCCGAAAGCGCCTGCAAGCAAGCCGCCGGCGACAAACTCTGGTGCGTCACGTGCCACGATCCCCATGGCGGCTTGAAAGCCAACGCCTGCCAAACCTGCCATACCCCGGACAAGTGCGGCCGCGGCCCCGACTGCGCCACCTGCCACATGCCCAAAACCGAAAGTACCGATGCCCACGTCGCCTTCACGAACCACCGCATCGGCGCCAAGCCGCAGCCTAAGCCCTTCCGCCCCTTCTGGCCCGGCCCGTTCCCGGCCCGCGAACTCGCCCTCGCCCGCCCCACCATCCCCGGCCTCGAGAAAATCGAACCCAAGGACGCCGCAGTTCTCACCCAACTCGGCCAACTCTACGACCGCGCCAATCGCGGCCCCGAAGCCGCTGCCCTCTATCGCCGTGCCCTCAAACTGAACCCCAGCGAACCCACCGCCGCCGCCAACCTCGCCATCTACGAGTTCCAAAACGGCCAGGCCGCCGCCGCCCTTGCCCGCTGGCAGGACGTCTTCGCCCGCTACCCCGGCCTGCCCGGCCCCGGTCTCAACCTCGCCCTCGCGCAGTCGCAACGCGGAGACCGCCCCGCCGCCCGCGCCACCCTGCTCCGCCTCCTCCGTTTTCACCCCGGAAACACGCAAGCGCGCGAACTTCTTAGCCGCCTGCCCCCCTAATTCTGCTAGCTTGGAAGTTCGGATGATCGCGTTTTCCAACCTCAACAAACAGTACGGCAAGCAATTAATCTTTGTCGACGCCAATTTTCAGCTCAATCCGGGCGATAAGGTAGGACTCGTCGGCCCCAATGGCGCCGGCAAGACCACCCTTTTCCGCATGATCGTAAACGAGGAGCTACCGGACGAAGGCGACGTCACCGTTCCCAAAAAGCTCACGATCGGCTACTTCCGCCAGGACACCCAGGACATGAGCGGTCGCTCCGTCCTCGACGAAGCCATCGCCGGTTCCGGTCGCGTTGGCGATCTCCACCACGAACTCGAAGCCTTGCAACAGGCGCTCGAAGACCCCGCCCGCTTCGACGAGATGGACAAAATCCTCGAGCGCTTTGGCGAGGTGCAGGAAGAGTACGAGCACCTGAACGGCTATACGCTCGAAGCCCAGGCCCGCGAAGTTCTGCACGGCCTCAGCTTCAATGACGAGCAGATTGATGGCGACGTCGGCGCGCTCTCCGGCGGCTGGAAGATGCGCGTCGCGCTCGCTCGCGTCCTGCTCGGCCGCCCCGACGTCCTGCTGATGGACGAACCGACGAACCATCTCGATCTCGAATCCATCATCTGGCTCGAATCGTTCCTGCGCGCCTACCAGGGTTCGCTCCTGATGACCTCGCATGATCGCGAGTTCATGAACCGCCTCGTGACGAAGATTGCCGAGATCGACTCGGGCGAAATCATCACCTACTCCGGCAACTACGATTATTACGAACGCGAACGGGCCATCCGCGAGACCAACCAGCAGGCCGCTTTCGGCCGCCAGCAGGCCATGCTCGCCAAAGAACAGCGTTTCATTGAGCGTTTCAAAACCCACGCCGCCAAGGCCGCCCAGGTCCAGAGCCGCATCAAGGCCCTCGATAAAATCGACAAGATTGAACTCCCGAAGAAGCGGCAGGTCGTTCGCTTCGACTTCCGCACCCCGCCTCGCTCGGGCGATCAGGTCGTCGTGATGGAAGATCTCCACAAGGCCTACGGCACCCGCGTCATCTATGACGGCCTCAGCCTCACCATCCGACGCGGCGAACGCTGGGCCGTCATGGGCCGCAACGGGGCCGGAAAGTCGACGCTCCTCAAAATGATCTCCGGGGCCAGTGACCCCGATTCCGGTGCCGTTCGCCTCGGTGCCAGCCTCAACATGGGCTACTTCGCCCAGCAG
>JBKJLJ010000869.1:0-3077 GCA_046597015.1 Bryobacteraceae bacterium | reverse complement strand
CTCGGACAGTTCGAGACCGGCCGCCACGTCCGCCACCGATTGCTGCTCGCGGTAGAACAGCACCATCGGTTCGCGATAATTCTCGGGCAGCCCGGCCAGCGCCCGCCAGAGAAGAGTCTCCTCTTCGCGCGTGACGGACTGGGCGGCGGGATCGGCGCCAGGTGCCGCCTGTTCCGCCACGGCTTCCAATGTTTCCGGATCGCCCCCGCGCCGGAGTTGTCGGCGCACGGCATTCGCCGTCAGGTTGCGCGCGATGCCACACAGCCATGCGCGCAGTTTGGACGGTTCCCGCAGTTCACCCAGTTTGCGCCAAGCGGCGACAAAGGTCTCCTGTGCGAGATCCTCCGAGCGGCCGACGTCGCCGCAAGCGCTGTAGGCCAGCGAACAGATCAGCGACTGATAACGCTCGACAATGTGCCCGAAGGCTTCGCGGTCGCCCGTCTGAGACTTCTGCCAAAGTTGTTCGTCGGAAATCACCGGCAATGAGATTGCATTCATAGTCATCCCCCATACGTGGCCGCGAAAGCCGAAAAGGTGACAAACAAAAAAGCCATCTGGCGCGGGACGCGCCCCGGTGCCACACCTTCGCTCGGGGGGACGCGTCTCGAGGGTTTGCCAGGGTTCAACCACGGAACCGGTCAACCCTCGAAAGCGGCTCAAAGGAAAAGCCGCCCCGGTTTCCCGGAGCGGCTTAAACGGGCGGTCACCATTGAGAACGTGTCTTAAAATTCGCAGCCGCGGACGTCAGTCTGCGCTTACCTTCTGCGAAACCTCGGAAAAGTGCGTCGACTGACGTCGGCGGCTATGGCCGATGGGATTATTGAGACACGCTCTGAGGCGACACGGCCCTGCGTGCTCGTCGCCGAAGCGACGGCACAAGGTCTCCTTGGGGAGACAAATTTACATCTGCTTCACGCCAGCCTTCAACTTGCGCTACTCCTCAATCGCGGCCCGCGCGGCGGCAGGCGAGGGGACGCGGAATACTTCGTTCACCGTGACAAGGCTTCCAAACGGGGCAGAGAAAAAATATCGCCACCCCGAAGCCGAAAGCGGGTGATGCAATCGCGGAGATGCCGGTAGAGTGCGGGGTCGGTGTGGATGAGGGATGCGGGGGCATCGTGTTGAACGTAGCGCACCAGGGCCGCGAGTTTCGCCCATTCCTTGTTTTTGAAACAGATGTCGATCTCGTCCTGATCTTCGAGAAGGTGGCGGATGGTCACCGCGTCGGGGCGGTGGCGGTCCATCAGGAAGCGGATGTCGCTGAGATCCCGTATCTCGCAACGAATGAGCTTGGCGACGACGAGGTTCTCAATGGGCGGACGGTAGAGATGAAGGCGTCCGATGCGGTCAATGAAGACGGGTTCGAAGGGGCCAAACTCTGCCGGGATCGGATCGACGAGTTGAAGGTAAGGCCGGTCAGGCTCCAGGGACGAACGGGGATTGAAGAGCAGACCAGCGGCTTCGGCGGCGCGGGCCAGTTCGCCGCGGTCGAGTCGCTGGCGGGCTTCCAGATGTCCAGATCACGCGAGGTTCGGCCATCCATGCCGCCGAAGAGACACGCGGCGGAATCAATCAGGCAGAGACGAACGGGCGGCCCTTCCTTGCCCAAAGCATCGGACAGCCGTTGCAGCAGGGCCATCCATTCTTCACCGTTGAGTGTGCCTTTCATGCTGGGTTAGTAAAAAGCCGCCCGACTTGCGCCGGGCGGCTGGCACTAAACGCTTCTAAGCGCCGGCTGGCTACTTCTTCTTCGCGGGCTTGGTGGCCTTGCGCTTCTCCTCGATGGTGGCTTGGGCGGCGGCAAGGCGGGTGAGTGGACTGGACAGAATCACGGGCAGGTAAAATATTCAGCGGAGGAAGAGTTCCTTGGTCAACCGGCTCTGCCGGATGATGGATTGCAACGTGCCAACCCGGATCTCGCGGTGATTGGGCACGGGCACGGTGATGGTCGTATCCCCAACCCGGCGCTGCATGACCATGTGACTGCCGCGCTGGCGCACCAACTCGAAGCCCTGGGAGCGAAGGATGTCGCAAACTTCCGCCCCGGAGAAGATGCCCAGCTTAGGCATAGCTGGCTTCAAACCGGCTCACGATAATCTCCGGATGATACCGGCTCTCAATCTCTGCGTGGGATGCGGATTCGAGAAACAGTTCGACGGCTTCGCGGAGATTGGCGGTGGCGTCTTCCACCGTGGTTCCCTGGCTGGCCACGTCCAGTTCAGGACACAGGGAAGTATAACCGTCTCCCTCTCGTTCGAGCAGTGCCGTCAGTTGAAGCCGTTTCATAACGGGGACAGTCTAGCTTGCTCGCCTGAGTGAAACAACTCAGGAAAACAAAAGACCGCCCCGGTTTCCAAGAACGGCCAGAAGGGCGCTCACCACGAGGGCGAGCTACCCTGCGTGCTGAATGCCGAAGCGTCCGTACGAGGTCTCCTTGCGGAGACAAATTTTACTTCTTCTTCGCCTTGGGAGCGGCGGCCTTGCGCTTCTCCTCGATCGCGGCCTGCGCGGCGGCGAGGCGGGCGACGGGGACGCGGTAGGGCGAGCAGCTCACGTAGCTCAGGCCGAGCTTGTGGCAGAACTTCACGGAATCGGGTTCGCCACCGTGTTCGCCGCAGATGCCGAGCTTGATGTCGGGCCGGGTCTTGCGGCTCTTCTCGATGGCGATCGGCATGAGCTGACCGACGCCGGACTGGTCAATCGTGGCGAAGGGATTCTTCTTCACGATTTCGAGTTCAGCGTAGCCGGGCAGGAAGCTGCCGGAGTCATCACGCGACATGCCGAGCGCGGTCTGCGTGAGATCGTTCGTGCCGAAGCTGAAGAACTCGGCGGTCTGCGCGATCTCGTCGGCGGTGAGCGCGCCGCGCGGGACTTCGATCATGGTGCCGACGGAGTAGGCGATCTTCACCTTCTTCTCCTTCTGCACGAGGGCGGCGACTTCGTGAACGACCTGGACCTGAAGGTCGAGTTCCTTCTTGAAGCCGACGAGCGGGATCATGATCTCGGGCTTGGCCTTGAAGCCTTTCTTGTTCGCATCCGCAGCAGCCTCAAACACGGCGCGGGCCTGCATGGCGGTG
>JBKJLJ010000867.1:0-6197 GCA_046597015.1 Bryobacteraceae bacterium | reverse complement strand
CAAAGGGCGGTTATGTGCCGGAGTTACGCAAAACGCAAACGGCTTCCCCTGCGGCGGTACCGAAACAATCCCCAATGCGTTTCCGGACGGCGGTAGCGCTGGCGTTCGCCGGTGTCGTGCTGTGTGTTCTCGGCTGGCGGTGGTTGGTGCCGAAAAGCGTGCCGATTCCGATCGCCGTTCTACCGTTGAAGAACGTGAGCGAAGACGCCGCCAACGACTACTTTGCGGTTGGTCTGACGGGAGAGATTATCCGCAACCTCTCGCTCATTGATGGCCTATCCGTCCGGTCGCAGGCCTCTTCCTTCGCGATTCAGGGTACCGGGGAGGATGTGCGCACCGCGGGCAAGGAGTTGGGAGCTGAATACGTTCTAGACGGCTCGATCCAACGCTCCGGACAACGGCTGCGAATCAACGCGCAGGTGATTCGCGTGCGCGATGGCGTGACCGTGTGGTCGGAAACCTTTAATCGACCGGTGACGGATGTTTTTGCGATTCAGGATGAGATTTCTCTGGGGATCGTGAATAGCCTGCGCCTCACTCTTGGGGGAGGCCGGAGACGTTATGAGACGAGCGTGGAAGCTTACGACTTCTACCTTCGGGCTCGCGCTTCCATCATTCAGTGGGGGGTGAGCGGCGACGGCGCGAGCATTGAGCCGTACGAGCAAGCGATTGCGAAGGACGTGGCGTTCGCACCCGCGTATGCCGGTCTCGCGGCGGCTCACGTATCGCGATCGAGTCGTTTCGGTTATGACCAGGTTGAAGAGTCGATAAGGATGAGAGCGGCCGCGCACACGGCGGCCGCGCTAGACCCGCTTTTACCGGAGGCTCATGAGGCGCTAGGTATGGTGTCTGCGCGGGATGGCCAATGGAAGCAGTCGGAGAAGAGCTTCCGTCGCGCCATTGAGCTGGCCGTTGGCCGCTCGGCCTCCTACATTTCCTTTGCGATGTATCTTCTGTGGCCACTCGGCCGGACAGAGGAGGCTCTGCAGCAGTTGCGGTTGGCGGAGAACATGGACCCGCAGTCCGCTGCGGTGCACTCCTATTTGTCGATGGTGCTCCTCGCGCTGCGGCGCAATGAAGAAGCTGGCGCTTATTGCGACAAGTTTTCGGCAGCGAACCCTGGGCGGACTAGTTGTCTCGTACATGTGCGGCTCGCGCGGGGGAAATTCGAGGAAGCCATTCAGCTCGTTGAACCCGCGTTCCGGGAAGGACTGCCGGCGGATTCCCCGAAACGGGGCGAACTTGGCTGCGGTTACGCGGGGAGTGGGCGCCGCGAGGAAGCGGAGCGAATTGCGGCGGGGAATGGGTTAAACCCATTCAATCAAGCCTCCATCTTCGCATGCCTGGGGGACAAAGATCGTACCTTTGAAGCTCTGGATCGGGCAGCGGTGGTCGGGCCGATCCCTATTGGCCGGAAGCTCAACAGTCCCGAGTTAGCGTTGCTGGGAGGAGATCCGCGGTTGGCCGCACTTCGCAAGAAGGTTGGACTGCCGGAGTAGCAAAACACGGTGCCGGCCTTTGGATTGGCGTGTTCTATGCCTACCACGCTATTGCATTAAGTCTGGTTAGTTAGACCAGTTGAGATCGATGTCGCGGATGGTGATGCGGTTGACGGTATTCTGCGAGCCCATTTCCATTTCCATCTCGCCGCTCATGCCACTGGAGCGGACGCGGGAATAGATACGCCGGCCTTGGCGACGTTCGACGGCGCCGTCAAACATGATGCGGCCGCTGTCGGTTTGGAATTCGACGGTTAGGGTACCGTTACCCTTGACGATGACGCGGGCTTGGTCGAGACGACGGTTGTTGCCATTGCGATCGCGATAGCTGCCGCTGCCGCGGCGGCCGCCGTTGAAGTTGAAGTCTCCATTGTTGTTCCAACCACCACCGTCGCCCCAGCCGTTGTTCCAACCGCCTTGATTGCCGCCGTTATTCCAACCACCCGAGCTGTTTCCAGGCCGTCCATTGTTCCAACCTCCACCATTGTTGTTCCCGCCGTTGTCGTAACGACCTCCCCCTCCGCCGTTGAAGCCGCCCCCGCTGCCCCCGCGCCAGAGGATATCGAAGGTGTAGCCTTCAGTCCCACTCTTGTTGTCTTGGATGCGGATGACGGCGCGTCCGCCGTTGTCTGGCGTGCGGACTAGATCCTGCCGGCCGCGGCCATCAATGCCCTTGAAGCGGAAGTCATTCGGGCGAACAGGCATCTCCTGATTGCAGACGAACCGGCGAAACCGGGCGGGTGCGCCGTTGAGCGTGCGGATCGAGGCATTGGTTCCGGAGATTTCGACCTCGGCGACGTCGTCGACCTCCACTTCGATCGTGCATTTGCCATCGCCGCCGCCACCGCGGATATCGGCGGTGCGACGGTCAGTGACGCGCTGGGACCAAGCGCTGCCAAGCGCCAACGTGACAAGGAGGAGAGAGAGTTTTTTCATACAAACTGTTCCTAGAATGACCTCACTTCATTATACGAATACGGCCGATGCGTGGTTACCAGAGAGCACGGTGCCCTCGCGTATGCGGCCGCGGATGGTCAACATTGAAGGAACATGAGAGGAACTCCCATTTCCCGAGGTGGGAGGAGGCGGAAAAACAAATGAGAACAAAACAAAGGAAACCGGTGGACGCAGAAGATAGGAATCGTGAGATGAACCATAACCAAAACCAAGTCCAGCGGTTGCTGGCGGTGGTGCGATTGTGTATTATAGCGGTGCCTGCCTATGAGAACGGAAAAGGTTTCTGTACAACGATTGGTTTCGGCGTCGCTGGGCGTGATTCTGGTAATTTTGGGCGGAGAATTGGCTTTGGCCGCGCCGCCGACGGATTCCCAGGTGGTGAATCTGCGCCGTCTCACGGAGAAAGAATACCGCAACTCGATCGCTGATATCTTCGGCAAAGAAATCGAAGTACGCGGCTCGTTTGAACCGACGAAACGGTCGAACGGTTTGGCGGCGGTCTCCACTTCCTCCCTTTCGGTGACTCCGGTTGGATTCGAATCCTTCAGTAAGATGGCGAATGATATCGCGGGTCAAGTCACCGCCGAAAACTACCGCGCCAAATTGCCGTGCGCTCCCCAAAACCCAAAGGCCTATGATGACGCCTGTTCCAGCAGGATCCTCAGCCACTATGGCTTGCTGCTGTTCCGCCGCCCGCTCAGCGGGGCGGAACTTGATAACCGCGCCGGGCTGGCGCGCCGCATCACTGAGCAGACAAATGATTTCTATGCGGGCCTGCGTTCGAGTTTGGCCATGCTGCTGCAGCTGCCGGACTTCCTGTTCCGCTCGGAGGTGGCGATGGCGGCCGGTGAGGGCAAGGGGCACACGCTGGATTCCTATAGCCGCGCCACACTGCTCAGCTTCCTGCTGTGGAACACGACACCGGATTTGGAGCTACTGAAGGCAGCGCAGGGCGGCGAGTTGAACACACGGGTAGGGCTGGGGAAGCAAGTGGAGCGGTTGATGGCCTCGCCGCGGCTGGAGGCCGGGATGAGAGCCTTCTTCGACGATATGCTGCAACTGGACACGTTCGACACCGTATCCAAAGACAGTCTGCTTTATCCGAAGTGGGGTTCGGGGATGGCGGAGTCAGCGCGCGAGGAGACGCTGCGCACCGTGACCGGTTTGGCGCTGCGGGACAACGGTGATATCCGCGACCTGATGACGACGCGGCAGACCTACATTGATCGCAGGCTGGCGGTGCTGTACCGGGTGCCGTTTGCGTTCACAGGGGACTGGGCGAAGTATGAGTTTCCGAAAGAGTCCGGGCGGAGCGGGATTCTGACCCAAGTTAGTATGCTCTCGATGTTCTCGCACCCGGGCCGTAGCTCGCCGACCAAGCGGGGTGTGGCGCTGGCGGAGATCCTGCTTTGCTCGCCGACTCCGGAGCCGCCGAACGACATCGATTTTGCCGTGGTGAACGATGCCAATAGCCCCTTGAAAACCCTGCGGCAGCGGCTGATGGCCCACGCCGGCAATAAGGTGTGCGCGGCCTGCCACGACCGCAGTGATCCGCTGGGGCTTTCGCTCGAAGCCTTTGACACCATCGGCGGCTATCGGACAACCGATAACGGAGAGCCGATTGATGCCTCGGCGACCATACAGGGCAAGAGCTTTGCCGGCGCGCAGGGGCTGGGCACGTATTTACATGACAACCCGCGGTACCCGGCTTGCGTGGCGCGAAGGCTTCATTCCTATGGCCGGAGCAACCAGAAGTGGACGCTCGATGAATTTCCGGACACGTATAAGACGTTCCAGAGTTCTGGATTTCGGCTGCGCGCGCTGCTGCATAGTATGGCGATGAGTGAGTCATTCTATGCGGCGCCGGCCTTAAACAAAAGCTCCACCGAAGTAGCACTGCAATGATAAGGACAACCCGATGAAACTTGATCGCCGATTTCTTCTCCGCGGAACCTGCCATGGTGCGCTGGCCGTGATGGGACTGCCCTTCCTCGACTGTTTCCTGAACACAAAAGGGCAGGCGCAGACCGGCGGACGACCGTTGCCGACGCGCTTCGGCACCTTCTTCTGGGGCTGCGGACTGACCCACTCGCTGTGGATTCCAAAGAAGGCGGGTACGGATTGGGAGATGACGGTGCAGTTGAAACCGCTTGAACCGTTTCGCAAGAAATTGAACGCGTTCAGCGGGCTGCGGGTACCCCTCGACTCCAAGCCGAACGGCCAGCATTGGTCGGGGCTGGCGGCGGCATCGACAGGGATCGCGCCGGGCAAGCAGGGCGAGTTTGAGAGCAAGACGATTGACCAGCAGGTGGCTGAGGTGATCGGCAAGGGGGTTCGGTTCCGATCGGTGGCGGCGTCTGCGAGCGGCGACCCCAAGCAGAGCTATTCGAGCCTGGGCGGGGCAAATGCTCTGCCGGCGGAAGCTACTCCGCTGTCGCTTTATTTGCGCCTTTTCGGGGCGGGGTTTCAGGATCCGACCAAGGGCGATTGGAAGCCGGATCCGCGCATCCTGCTGCAGAAGAGCGTGCTATCGGCGGTGGCCGAAGACCGTCATCGGGTGATGCAGAACCTGGGCACCGAGGACCGCGCCCGCATGGATCAGTACTTCACGTCGGTGCGGCAGACCGAGTTGCAGATGGAGGCGGAGTTGCAGCGCCCCACGATCGAAGCGCAGGTCTCGATTCCGGAAGCGCCTTCGAAAGATATCGTGGCCAACAACGCTTGGCCGAACCTGGAGGTGGTGACGCCGCTGATGGCTCGCCTGGGGGCGATTGCGCTGGCCACGGACCAGACGCGGGTTTTCAACCTCAGCGTTTCTTCGCCGCAGAACCAGATGTTCAAGCCGGGCGATCCGTTGGGTTTTCACCAATCGACGCACGAGGAGGGGGTGGACCCAAAGCTGGGCTATCAGCCCCGGGTGGCGCAGTACAACCTGGAATCGATGCAGCTATTCGCGGCGCTGTTGAAGGAGCTGGACGCGATTCGGGAAGGCGACGGCACGTTGCTGGATCATAGCCTGGTGATGGCGTTCACGGACCAGAGCTACGCCCGGATTCATTCGGTGGACGGCTTGCCGATTCTGACGGCGGGCGGGGCCAGTGGCCGGTTGAAGACGGGCTACCATATCGTCGGAGACAACAGCCCAGTGTCCCGGGTTGGGTTGACGTTGCAAAAGGCGTTGGGGGTGTCGGTGGATAGTTGGGGCAAGGATTCGTTGCAGGTTCGGACGCCGTACACGGAATTGCTGGCTTAGCGCGATACGCATATGAAATTTTGGATCGTTTTCAGCATGACCGGATGTTTAGCGATGGCGACGGCACAGGAGCATCCGCCGATGGTGCCGGCCGCGGGGCCGGGCGTATTCACGGTGAAGCCGTTGGGGCGCGAGGCCTTTAAGTTGGTGGTGGCGGGGCACACCTTCAGCAGCCGGGGCGAGATTGAGAAGTACCTGGCTTATCGGGCCGCGCGGCTGACGATTGAGAAAGGCGGGCAGTGGTTCACGTTGACGGAAAGCCGGGGGGCCGGCGAGACCGCGGTGCCAGCGTCGGCGCGGGACCCGGAGGGGCTGCGGTACAGCTTCCGGATGAAATACTTTCGGCCGGTGTGGCGGTACAAGGTGAACGGGGCGGCGGAGTGGACGCGTTGGAGCCCGTTTACGGGCGCGCCGTTTGTTTCGGCCGAGGCTAAGACGATTAGCGACTTTGCCGTGAGCGCGGAGATTGTGGTGCGCAAGGGTCCGAT